>NZ_CP059395.1:0-236957 GCF_046531865.1 Serratia sp. AXJ-M
ATGAGAGACTATCAGAGCTTAAGCCATACGAAATGGGACTGTAAATATCACGTAGTTTATATACCCAAGCGCCGGAAGCATCGGTTATATGGTGCGTTGCGGCATGAGCTGGGCAAGATATTGCATGAGCTTGCGAACCAGAAGGGCTGTCAGATACTGGAGGGGCATCTGATGCGCGACCATGTACATATGTGCATCAGCATACCGCCAAAGTACTCGGTATCGACAATCGTCGGCTATCTAAAGGGGAAAAGCGCGATAGCGATAGCCCGACACTTTGGCCGAGGTAAAAACTTCACGGGCGAAGTTTTCTGGGCGCGAGGCTATTTTGTTTCAACAGTAGGTTTGGATGAGGCCACGGTCAGGGCTTACATACGCAACCAGGAACGAGAAGACGAACGATACGATCAGATGAAACTGAACGTATAGCAGCCGCCTTGGGCGGCTCATGGTTTGTCGGCGCCTTTGAGGCGCTCACCCTAAAGCCTCCGGCTCTGCCGGAGGATACTTACATAAAACCGACGAGGAATGGCAAGGGGCTATGGCGAGGTCAACCGCGCGACGGGCACAAGCCCCTCATTTTGAGGCGAATATTTTTACCGATGATGCGCACAGGTTATCCCCCAAATTTGTGGATAACGTCCTGGTTGTGAGTGGCACGGCGCCGTTGGCGGAATATTTGAACCGTGTCGGTCGTGGTGTTACGCCGGTTCAAGCGCGATGGTGTGGCAGGCTGACATGCTGCCCTGCCGGCGCGTACACAGTCCGTACTCGGCCATCACATGCATAAACCGGTCGGCGTCACCGACCACCCGAAACGTGACGGGGTGCAGATGGCGACCGTCCTCGGCAAAAGCGGCATTCAGCGCCGTTTTTTCGACGTAGAACCCGTTATGCTGTGACGGTGTCGGCACGACGCCGGACTTCCACTCTTTCGCGTCCAGCACATAATTGTCCCAGCCCTGGTCTTTCAGGGTTTCGGAGGCGTAGGTGAGTCGGAACAGGTCGGATTGAGCGGCCAGGTTGCCGCTGCAGGAACGCCAGAGGTAGTCAAGATGCTGGCGCAGTTTGCCGGCCGGGCCGTGCTTACGGCCGCGGTCGAGTAACCACTGGATGTCAATCGCGACGCTCCTGGGGAAGCGTTTTTGCTTCTGGGCTGTGGCCAGCCAGCGGATCAGGAACAGGTTTTCGGCATAGGGCGTGCCGGCGTTACCGTCCTGGCGTGCCAGCCCCAGCGCTGCCAGGGCGCAGAACGCCAGATGGCTGAGCGCTGAGGTGGTGTTTTCCGGGGAAACGGATGCGGTTTTATCAGTCAATGACTGCCCTGCCCCTCGACGCAAAGGATTAGTGGCGGATCTGCGCCAGGTCGTCAGCGGTCAGCCCGGTCATTTTCATCACCGCGTCGCGATCGAGGCCGTTGGCCAGCATGGTACGGGCAACTTCGAGTTTGCCTTCATTGCGACCTTTCTCAATACCGCGTTGTTCACCCAACTGGATACCCTTCTCAATACCTTTTTGTTCAAGCTGTTGTGCGATGGTCATCAGTTCCTCCTCATGTTGCGGAACCCGCAGGGCCAGTTCGCGAACAAATGCCTCTGCATTCGCCGATTCACCGGCCTGGATAATATAGTGTATCAGCGAAATCACCTGTGGCGAAGAGAGATAGCCGGCCAGCAGAATGGCGGACAGCCTGTCGGTCAGTTCGGCCAGGTCGCGCTGGCGAATATGTTTCTGCAGCAGGGTCAGAGCGGCCATGCTGCGGTGACCCATAATCTCTTCGTCGGGAATGACCGTCACATCAACCAGCGGAAAATCGCCGGTGTACAGTTTCCCGGCCAGCGTCGGATCATCAAACTCCTGCAGCCAGTTGGTCGAGTAAGGATACGGGCTGCGTTTGCCGGTATAGAACAGTACCGGAATGACCAGCGGCAGCTTTTTGTGGCCGGCGTCAAGGTGACGCTGCATGGCGGCGACGGCATAGCGAATGAGGCGAAACGCCATGTGCTTATCCGGGCTGGACTGGTGCTCGATAAGTACCATCACGTAACCGTCAGCGCCGGCGGTGGTTTTCAGGCTGTAGAGCACGTCGCTGAAATACTGGCGCAGGTCATCTTCGACAAAGGAGCCAGACTCCAGCTTCAGCGTGCTGAGGTCACAGATGGCCTGCAGTTCGGCCGGCAAATGTATCTCCATGAAGTCGCGGGCAATTTCAGGTTGCGTCAGAAATTGCCGGAAGGTGGCATCATGGGGCGTTGGATTTTTTTTCATGGCGCTATCGTAACATGTTCGGCCGCCGGCTCACTATGGCTGAGCGAAGGCTTCACCCGCTCTCCGGGCAGAATAGCGTCGGGATGTTGCTGCCGCCAGGTTTTTAATATTCGGTAGACGCTGGCCCTGCCAATGCCCAGTTGGTCGGCAACCGCTTCGCGGGTGAGTCCGGCCAGCGTCAATTCAATCACCTGCTGCGTTTTCGCCTGGGCGGTGGGTTTTCTTCCTTTATATGCCCCTTTGGCTTTCGCACGGGCAATACCTTCCCGCTGGCGTTCCTGACGCAGGCGAGTCTCGAATTCGGCGAAGACGCCCAGCATATCCAAAAATGCCTTACCGGAGGCGGAGGATGTATCAATGGCCTGCTCTGTTGCCCTGAGCCTTATATTTTGCCCTTCAAGCTCATGCACCAGGTTCTGCAGGTCGCGAAGACTGCGTGACAGACGGTCGATTCGGGTGACCACCAACGTATCGCCCTCTCGCAAGTAATCGAGGCATTCATCGAGCGCCTGGCGCCCTTCTTTCCTAGTGCCGGTCATTTTTTCTGAGAAAATCTTACGACAGCCGGCCGTGGTCAACACCGCGATCTGGTGTGTTAGATCCTAGTCGGTCGTCGATACACGAGCATAACCTACGAGAGCCATATGTTTTAATCTCATTAGATACTAGATAATGAGATTCTTTGGTGTCAGAACTCAAAAATCAAGTTATATGATACCAATTTTGTTTCGAACTCTCACGCTCTCACAAAGGTATACCCGAACTAGACGACCAACATGGGTGTAAGGGCAAATTTCATTTTCACTTAGCGTGAGTCCAGAAATTTTAATTGCGAGCCAGCGGCGATAAATGCGAGTCCGTTTGCAGTTATTGTGAGTCCGCGCCCGATTTCAGTTGCAGTTAATGTGAGCCAAAATTTGCGCTGATTGCGAGTCCGGCTGTTTTCGATTGCGAGCCGCTACAGATAGGTTAAATAATGCGCTAAACGTACAATAATTTCCGATCTCCAAACTGACCCCACACAGATCGAGTGATTGTAGGAGCTGATGAACTCCCACCTCCAGATCAAAAAGATCTTGACATAGACTTGAAAATGATAATCATTATCAATACGTGAGTTGTGTTATTGACTGCCAACTCACAACATAAAGCAATTTATGGGGTGCTAGCATGTCACATTATAAATATTTAAATATTGACAATATGAAAGATACTGTTATTTCTGGGGTTATAAATTTTGTGGTTTTTTATATTTCATTATCTACTTACAATGTATATGTACATAATGAAAGTATTTTTTCACTATCTCGCATGTTACTTTCTGTATTTGCTATTCTATGTGGTTACTTTATTGGAAATAATCACAACTCCATTCTATATAAAATAAGGAAATTGAAAAATGAAAGAGTTACTAAATGATCAGCTTGGGTTTGTTTCAGGTGGCGACGCCGATAATATCGGCAGAGAAATAGCACAAGGAGTTGGTATTGCTGCAGGGTCATTCCTTGCCGGGACTCAAGGAGGAATAGCCGGCGGAATCGCTGGCGGGCAATTTTATGATTGGGCATCAACACACACACCTAATCCAGCTATGTCTCCGTCAGGCCTAGGTGGCACATTAGGAAGTAGCGGTAGTTTTTCTGTTGCCGATGTGCAAAGTATGGGTTGGTGTAATTTCAATATGACCTATTTCTCCAGCTCGCAGGGATGTTAATCCACATTAGTTCCAGAACCTGAAACTAGCTGTAATTCTTTTTCTGTTATTACTCTCATTCAGTCTCTCCTTTTGAGGTTTTACTGTCTCTGATTAAGACAACAGTAGATGTTGCTAATGTAAAGAACAATATAATTAACAATTCCTTTATGCTTCCATGCTCTTTGAATGACATGACATATTTTAATGTACAACAGACCATGAAAAAATTTACGGCATGCTTGATGAATTTTTTTTCCATATTTATTCCTGCCCTAAATTTATAATTGAAAGACGGTTGTTTAAAACATGCTTTATGTCTGAGTACTGCAACACTCCAAGATTCAGATTCATCCTGTAGCTATGAACTCTAACTTCTTTTGGATTTATCATATCTAAAGCGTCAACAACATCAGAAAGAAAATCAAGTTTTAATTTAGAATTGATATATTTCAAAATTATAGTAGCAACTACTAAAAAATAATTTTTAAAATAATCATTTTAATAACCCTTTAATTATTTTAATTGATATTGATTATCACTCTCATCTAGATTAACCTAATCAATGTTTTATGTCCAATTGAAAAATGCATATCCCCCCTTCACAAAACATTAAGGAAAGCAGACAGTGTTTCGCCAGGAAGCGATAGCTAATAAAAAAATGAAATGGAGTGGCCGGGCGATCCTCCTTCCCGGGATCCCCTTTTGGGTCACTACGGGGTTCTGCCTGTTTTTCCTTGTTACATTTCTCACCTTCGTTATTGCCGGAACCTATACCCGGCGGGTCAACGTGAGCGGTGAGATCAGTACCTATCCACGCGCCGCCAATGTCTATTCAGGCGTTCAGGGGGTGGTGGTTAAACAATTTGTCTCAGAAGGGCAGGCAATCAAGGCTGGCGACCCCATTTATCAAATAGATATCAGTAAAAGCACCCACAGCGGCGTGGTCAGCGACAACCAGCGCCGGGATATCAATAATCAGTTTGAACGCATTACACATATCATCAGCCGGCTCGAGAGCAGCAAGCAAGACACGGTCAGCATGCTGGAGAAACAAAAGGCGCAATATACTGCTGCATTCACGCACTCTACCGGCATACTTCGACGCGCCCAGGAAGGGATCCGTATCATGAAAGAGAATATGGAGAACTACCGGCACTACCAGACGAAAGGACTTATCACCAAGGATCAACTCACCAATCAGGTGGCACTGTATTACCAGCAGCAAAACAACCTGTTGGGCCTCTCCGGCCAGAACGAGCAAAATGCCCTGCAGATAACCGCGCTGGAAAGTCAAATCCACACCCAGGCTGCCAGCTTCGACAACCAGATTTACCAGATGGAACTGCAGCGTTACGAATTACAAAAAGAGCTGCTGAGTATCGATGCCAGCGGAGCGATTATCGTTCGCGCGCTCTCGGATGGTCGCGTGGATTCGCTGAGCGTGACGATCGGACAAATGGTCAACGTTGGCGACAGTCTGCTGCAGCTCATGCCACACACCATCGAACACTACTCTCTGATACTTTGGGTGCCCAATGAAGCCATTCCCTATATTACGGCAGGGGACCGGGTCAACATTCGCTACGAAGCCTTTCCCGCAGAGAAATTTGGTCAGTTCGCCGGCGCGGTATCCGTGATTTCAAAGGCCCCGGCTTCGCCACAGGAAATGCAAACTTATCAGGGGGCCCCGAAAGTCGCGCTGGCCACTGCGGTCCCCTACTACAAAGTGATTGTCATGCCAGAAAAACAGGCCATTGCGTACAACGGCAAACGCCTGAATCTGGAAAATGGCATGAAAGCACAAAGCACCCTGTTTCTGGAAAAAAGGAATATTTATCAATGGATGTTGTCACCGTTCTACGACATGAAGCACAGCGCGATAGGACCTGTCAGTGAGTAGGCTCTCCTTAAAACAGCTGGTCAGTCAGCTGGATTTGCGGTTACGTCAGCGAGTCCCCATGGTGCATCAAACCGAGTCTTCGGAGTGCGGATTAGCCTGTCTGGCGATGATCTGCGGCCACTATGGCAAAAATATTGATCTGATTGCGCTGCGTCAGCAGTTCAATGTGTCGGCGCGTGGTACCAGGTTGTCTGACTTGACCGGGATTGCCGAACAACTGGGGCTGGCCTCTCGCCCTCTGTCACTGGATATCGACGAGCTCAGTGCACTAAAAATGCCCTGTATATTGCACTGGGAATTCAACCATTTTGTCGTCTTGGTTAGCGTCAGACGCAACTACGTGGTGCTGCATGACCCGTCCCGCGGCCGCCGCCGGGTCAGTTTCGCCGAACTGTCGCAAAGTTTTACCGGTGTGGCACTCGAAACCTGGCCCGGCAGTACATTTACGGCAAACACCGAGCTTAACCGGCTCAGCCTCCGCAAGCTGGCAGGCAGTGTGCATGGCCTGCGGGGCGCACTCGGCAAGATATTTTGCCTGTCATTGATGATCGAGACCATCAACCTGGTGATGCCTGTCGGTACACAACTGGTGATGGACCATGCCATTCCGGCCGGTGATCGCGGTCTGCTCACCCTGATTTGTGCGGGGCTGCTGTTCTTCATCCTGCTGCGGGCCACGCTCGGCATGCTACGAGCCTGGTCTTCGCTGGTAATGGGAACGCTCATCAACGTCCAGTGGCAATCTGGGCTGTTCAGTCATTTGTTACAGCTCCCGCTGGGTTATTTTGAACGCCGAAAACTCGGTGATATCCAGTCGCGGTTTGGCTCTCTGGATACGCTTCGCAGCACCTTTACCGACAGTATCATCGGTGCCATCATGGACGGCATCATGGTAATGGGTGTCCTGGTGATGATGGTGTTGTACGGGGGCTGGCTGACCTGGGTGGTGATCGCATTTACTGCCTTGTACGTGCTGCTGCGTCTGCTGACCTACGGTTACTATCGACAATTGTCAGAAGACGCGTTAGTAAGGAACGCCCGGGCAAGTTCGTATTTTATGGAGACCCTGTACGGCATCGCAACTGTGAAGATGCAGGGCATGACGGAACGGCGGGCTGGTCACTGGCTTAACCTAGAAATCGACAGTATCAATACCGGTATCCGGGTGACAAAAATGGACATGCTGTTTGGGGGTATCAATACCTTTGTCGCCGCCTGCGACCAGATAGCGATTCTATGGCTGGGGGCCAGCCTGGTGATCGACAATCAGATGACCATCGGCATGTTCGTTGCATTCGGCGCTTTCCGCGGGCAGTTCTCTGACAGGATTGGTTCATTAACCAACTTTTTGCTGCAATTGCGTATGATGAGCCTGCACAATGAACGTATTGCCGATATTGCTCTGCACCCACGGGAAAATCGCAAGCCAGACCGCCCCTATGAGGCTCGTTTGCAGCCAGCTTCGTTGTCAACACATGCACTGAGTTTTCGCTATGACAGTCAGTCGTCAGCCATCTTCAGCGGGATGGATATCACTGTCTCAGCAGGAGAAAGTGTGGCTATCGTTGGGGCTTCCGGATCAGGAAAAACCACACTGGTGAAGGTCCTGTGTGGCCTTTTTTCTGCCGACAGCGGCCGGGTTGAAGTGAACGGTATCGATATCCAACAATTGGGGCTAAACAACTATCACAAGATGATCGCCTGCGTGATGCAGGACGACAAGTTGTTCTCCGGGTCGATCCGGGAAAATATAAGTGGTTTTGCGGACGATGTAGACGAAGAGTGGATGCAGGAATGTGCCCGTTCCAGCTATCTGCATGAGGTCATCATGGGTATGCCCATGGGGTATGAAACCCTGATAGGCGAACTGGGTGAAGGACTGTCCGGTGGTCAAAAACAACGACTATTTATCGCACGTGCTATTTACAAAAAACCGGCAATTTTATTCCTGGATGAGGCAACCAGTGCGCTGGACAAGGAGAGCGAAACAGTGGTGAATCAGGCGATAAAGGCGCTAAGCATTACGCGGGTGATCATTGCGCACCGTGAAACAACAATAGCATCGGCAGACCGGGTAATCTATTTAGGGCCGCAATCCGAGCCGTTCTGATATTTTTATGGCTAAAATTCCCAAATTACATCGTTTACGGCGGCTTCAGAACAATGGCGTGCGGCCCAGCCTTCGAGTAAATGGTTAGGAGGCTAAACCTCCTAACCATCAAGGTTACAAAAGGCGCGTTTACGCCTTTTAATAAAACTAACGTTTACAGAAACCTGATTTTGCCCCCGGTGTACAAATCCCAGAGTTTATAGGATTTAATGTTGGGTGATTTTTGCCACTACCATTCCAGCTAGGGCCTATCAATACAGGGATTGGTGTTTTTACTGGCATATGTGGTTTAGCTTGGATTGCTATTTCAGTTGTAATAGCAATAGGAATGCTAATTTGCGGAGGGAGCTTAGATGAGGCGATCCCAACCAAAAGCGATGTCGCATCCCACCCACCATACACTGAGGAAATTTCACTAACGCTTAGTTCTTTCACTTTTCATACTCCTTTTTTCGTAAAGTAACCATATGAAGTAAAAAACGAAGACCAAAAATCCATACACAAACACACTAATATAATCAACAACAAAAAAATCGCCATCCACTTGAATTAACGCATCAAAAAAGAAAAGAATAATTATTACAATTAAATAAACACAAGCAGAAAGCAAACCAAGTTTTAATTTAGAGTTAAGGTATTTCAAAGTTATAATGGCAAACACTAAAAAAATAATTTTTAAAATAATCATTTTAATAATCCTTCAATTATTTTTAATTGATATTGATTATCACTCTCATCTAGATTAACCTAATCAATGTTTTATGTCCAATTGAAAAAGGCACTGTTGCATAAATTGGGAGGTGATAAACTTATTGTCACATTTTGCTGACCAAGCAGCACATGCCCCCCTTCAAAGGCCGGCATTTTCAGCGTGACATCATCCTGTGGGCAGTACGCTGGTACTGTAAATACGGTGTCAGCTACCGTGAGCTGCAGGAGATGCTGGCCGAGCGGGGTGTGAATGTCGACCACTCCACGATTTACCGCTGGGTTCAGCGCTATGCCCCTGAAATAGAAAAACGATTGCGCTGGTACTGGCGCAACCCCTCCCGTTTCACTTCCTGGCATCTTGATGAGACTTACGTCAGGGTTAACGGCCGCTGGGCTTACCTTTACCGGGCCGTCGACAGCAGAGGCCGTACCCTCGATTTTTATCTTTCCTCCCGGCGTAACACCAAAGCGGCGTATCGATTCTTGAATAAACTGCTGGGCAAGCTACGGGACTGGGAACAGCCCCGCCGTCTCATTACGGATAAAGCGCCCACCTATGGCCGTGCGCTTGCTCTGCTCAAACGTGAAGGGAAATGCCCACCGGATGTGGAACATCGGCAGGTCAAGTACCTCAACAACGTCATTGAATGTGATCATGGCAAACTGAAAAGGATAATCGGTGCCACGCTGGGATTTAAATCCATGAAAACAGCTTACGCCACCATTAAAGGTATTGAGGTGATGCGTGCACTACGCAAAGGCCAAGCCTCAGCGTTTTATTATGGTGATCCCCTGGGCGAGATGCGTCTGGTCAGCAGAGTTTTTGAAATGTAAGGCTTTTAAATAAGGTAAAAGGCTACCTCATCGCCAATTTTGCAACAGTGCCCGTGACTCCACCCACGTACTTGACGGTCTGCTATACCACGAAAGTGATCTGGAAATTACAGAGCATTACACTGATACCGCTGGTTTTACGGAGCATGTTTTCGCGCTGATGCATCTGCTCGGATTCGCTTTTGCCCCAAGGATCCGGGATCTTCATGACAAGCGGCTTTTTATTCATGGAAAGGCTGAGCGTTATCCGGGACTTCAATCTGTGATATCCACAACGCCACTGAATCTTAAAGACATTGAGACGCACTGGAATGAGGTACTTCGCCTCGCAAGCTCGATAAAACAGGGGACTGTTACCGCATCGCTCATGATGAAAAAATTGGCCAGTTATCCTAAACAAAATGGCCTTGCAAAGGCATTGAGAGAAATCGGACGCATCGAACGGACACTGTTTATGCTGGACTGGTTTCGCGATCCATCACTGCGCCGACGCGTACAGGCAGGGCTGAATAATGGTGAGGCCCGCAATGCGCTTGCACGAGCGGTCTTTATGCACCGGTTGGGTGAGATCAGAGATCGAGGACTGGAGAATCAGAGCTACCGGGCCAGTGGTCTGACGTTGCTGACTGCGGTGATCTCCCTGTGGAATACGGTATATATAGAAAGAGCCATAGATTCCCTGAGACGAAAAGGGATCCCGATTAATGAGCAACTGATTACTCATTTGTCCCCGCTGGGGTGGGAGCACATCAATCTGAGTGGGGATTACGTCTGGCGGACAAACCTTAAGCTGGGACAGGGTAAATACCGTTCATTACGCTCAGTGGGTAGTTGTCTGTACAAAAAACAGGCTTAGCGTAGGATATTTTCCGTTTTCCAAGCGGACCCCTACTACGACACAGCAACGCGAGACAATTATCAACTGAGTAATGCAGGAAATAAATTGTCGACCAGCCCGTTCTCTGTTGTTGCGGCATTGAACAATTTCTTGTGGGGAAACGGTCGCGAGATGTATATCGAGATCGCCGAGTTTGGCGATCGGCTGAACCCGAAAAACATGACCGGATTTGCGGAGAAGGCAGCGATGTTTGGCGCACCTGGCCAACACAGTTTCCAGATGCGTTTTAACTACAACACTGCGCAGAGCAATGACCTGTTCGGCCAGCCGGGACTCATTCTGGGAAATGTGACGTTGAACACGGAAGGGACGTTTACCCGTAACGCCTCTGGCTCCTGGGAGTACACCGGCGTTGTTCGTGGCTTCCCTGACACGTATGACTTCAACAAGAGTACACATCGTGACAGTGTGGCTGAAGGTTTGACCACAGTGGGCCGTTTCCTGCAGGAGTCGTTTAAAGGCACGCCTTATACGATCAACATTAACGGTGAACTTCACGTTCACTTCACAGGGCAATAGTATATCAACGGAGGGGTAACCCTCCGTTTAAGATACAGAGGGATCACCTGACAGCCAGGACGGAAAACGTATCCGCGGGCGCCGTTCAATTACTTATCAGGCAGGCAACCTGTTGTAACCGTGAAATAAAGAAGGTGCATGTATGCGAAAACTCATGAAATGGACGTTAATTGCGGTCGTCATCCTGGCTCTGCTGCTCGTTGCCGTTTATGGCTTTTTTATCGGATACCGGTATTGGACTATGACATACAGTGATCCGGCGGAAAAACAGGCATGCCTTGCCTACTCGAAAGAGAAAGTGGCCACGGTGATCCTGAACGACAGGTTGGCGCCAAAGAGTGAAATAACCGCATTCACTCAGGCGGAGGCGTTGTCTCATCTGCAAGGCATTGAATTACCCTTGTCCGGCATCGAACGCAATGGCGAGGTGTGGATGGCTCCCTTCCAACAAGATGCCCGTCATTATCTCGGGATACTGGATTGCAACGCGCTGACAGTCGAATACAGCGTCGTTCCAACGGCGCGACGTGGGTAAAGAGCCCCAACAGGAATGCGAACCACTTGCTATCATGAACAGTCGTCTCGGTGAGACTGCGCCGGAACAGCCGACATTTCCGATATGGTAGTTTGTAAACGGGAACCCGCCAAAATTTTGATTTTCTATTTAAGACGAACGACAGGTACGTCCGCCAGCCGTGTGGTCCAGGCCGGTGACAGCCGCTGCCGTTTCATTTTCCAGCCGTCTGCCCGGTCGGGAATGCCCTGCCCGGCAAACCACACTGGTGCCCGACCGTCCTGATTGAGGCTGTCGAGCAGCTGCATCAACCGATCGCTGTTTTTGCGCGGCGGCGCATCGTCAAACAGACCGAACTGCGCCACGCGTTCGCTGGTGAAATCGCCCAGCATCACGCCGCAGCGGTGATAACGGTGGCCGGCGATGAACACCCGCTCGAGTGCCTGGCGAGCGGCCTGAATGATGTCACGGCTGTCCTGGGTGGGTGTCGCCAGTCTTGTGGTGGCCTGGTTGCCGTAATAGGTCTCGCCGGCGGCGAACGGACTGGTGGCCACGAACACCGAGATGTGCCGGCAGAATTGCCGTTCGCCACGCAGCTTTTGTGCCGCGCGCTCGGCGTGGGCGCAGACAGCCTGGCTGACGCTGTCCAACTCGGTGGGCTTGTCGCCGAACGAACGGGAGCAGACGATTTGCTCCTTCGGCGCCGCAAATTCCTCCAGGCCCAGGCAGGCGATGCCGTTCAGCTCGCGCACCGTGCGCTCGAGCACCACCGAGAACTGACGGCGCGCCGCGGCCGCCGGCATATCGGCCAGCTGCAGCGCGGTGGTGATCCCCATCGTTACCAGCCGGCGGGCAATACGCCGGCCAACACCCCACACTTCCTCTACCGGCACGTGCGCCATCAGGCGACGCTGGCGCGCTGGCGCACTCAGATCGACCACCCCGCCGGTCTTGTGCCAGGTCTTGGCGGCGTAGTTGGCCAGTTTGGCCAGCGTTTTGGTTGGCGCGATACCGACCCCGACTGTCAGGTGGGAACGGCGGCGCACCTCTTCCCGCAGCCTGCGACCGAGAGACTCCAGCTGCGCGGACGGGATACCGGCCAGATCGCAAAAAGCCTCATCGATGGAATAGATCTCCAGTCGCGGCGTCAGCTGGCCAAGGATGGCCATCACCCTATGCGACATGTCGGCGTTTATGTGGAATACAAAATCAAGAAAAAACGGCTCCTCAGAGCCGTTTCCATACGAGAGTCAGCAGCAGCCGTCATAAACGGTAACATGTGCCTATTTTATGATGCATAGTACGTTGCTGAAATAGGGGCGAATCCATATCCTAACTTATTGCCTTGAAAATATTCTGCACGATAGGTGTGACAGCAGCTGTCAATTTTTCATTGTCAATAGTGAAGATTAAAAGTTCAATATCACTTTCCGCATCAAGTAGCATCTGTCGTAACCATTTTTCCTCTATCGCTACAATACTGTTACCTGCGTTATCTATTTCTGATTGAATTTCAGCCACAGGTAGTTTTCCTTCTAAAAAGGCAACACAGGAAAATCTAAGTTTTTTAATTACATCGGGATAAATCCACTCACTCATTTTTCACTCCTGCGAAGGATTGTGATTATTATGTTACCATTGTTTTCAGTAACCACACCAATGTCACCAGCCCGATAAATTGTCCTTTGAATACCATTAGATATGCTTGTTTCAGCAATACCTGTTTTAATTACATGTTCAACTATATTGGGCGAAACGGTTTTTCCAGGTCCAATTGTTCCTGCTGGGGAACCTAAGCTTGTTGGTTGCATTCGGTCAACGGCATGTTGAGAGTAAAGACGATCACCTATACGTGCGTATTGACGTCCATCAACTGTTTGTTTCGGATAATTTTGCCAAGAGTTCCAAGGAAGTTTCGTCTCACTTTTTGGCATGCGATCCAGAGCAATTAATGTGTTTTTCTCGGCAGCTTTGGAAGTGGCTTTAAGCGTGTTACTAGTTATTTTTACACCCAGTTTACCTGCGCCGGCGGCCCCTGCAAACAGCCCTAGCCCAGCCATCGTCAGTTTACCAAACTCCAGACCGGCACCGTAAGCGCCATCCACGCCCGCGTGTTCATACTTCGTCTTGAACGCTTCAACCCGCCCCAGGTACTCCTGTTTCACGCCTTCACCGATAATCGTGAACCGGTCATCACTTTTTATCAGGGCTATTAACGCATCCGCGGCCTCACGCGGATTACTGGCCACGGCGACCAGACCATTCACCGTATCGTTGATTTCAACCGGGATTCCCGACACGACGCCGGCCGCAAAGGCACCGTCCTGGGTTTTACTGGTTATGCCCCAATTTGCCAGCACCAGCGCTTTATCCAGTGGCGATTTGGCGGCCGCCAAATCTTTTTCCATCAGCTCCTGTTGCTTGTGGCTGAGGTAGTTGTACCGGAACGCATTCTCACCGCCGGTAGCACCGCTGTAAGCACCATCAGACTTGCCGGTGAAGACTGCGCCGGCAGCAGCACCCAGCACCCTTGCCATCTGCGCCTGCTGTTCCGATTTCTTCTGCCATTCCTCCGGCTTGATGATGTTATCGCCCAGTATCACCCCGGCCAGCTCCGCCGCCAGTGCGCCAGCGGCGGCACCTTTGGCATTGCCCTTACCAATTTCCGCACTGATGCCCGCCAACACCGCATGGCTGACGGATTTCCCCGCCACGCCGAGGACTTCGCCGTTATTCCCTATCAGGTTGGCGCCTTCAGCCTGAACCTGACCGCCGATATTCGCCAGCAGCGCGTTGGTCAGATTGTCCCTGAAGCTGCCGCCGTTGATGGTGGTGTTGAGGCTCGAGCTGATGACCGACTGGCCGGCCACCCGTTGCGCCACCTTGCTCCAGTCGCCGTTGCTCAGCTGCGGCAGCTTGACGTTGTTCGGATTGAGCGGTTTGCCCGCCGCATCCTTGCTCCAGCCCATGGCACTGTCGAAGCCGTTGAGCGCACCACCAATAGCCATTGCGGTCGCGGTCGCCTTCACGCTCTCGCTGCTGCCCAGTGCTTTCAGGGTTTTTGACAGGTTACCTTGGTTCTCGACCAGCGCTACCGCCGCCTGGGAGGCCAGTGATGACATCCCAGCCGTCACGGCGCCACTGGTCATGGCGCCGCCACCCACTGCACCAGCCACGTTACTCGCGGCGAGGGTGGTTAATGAACTGCCCGCGGTGACCGCCGCTGCCGCGATGGCAATCACTGCAGCGACGGCCGGGTTCAGGTGCTGGCTCTGGTAGTCCCAGCTGTCGTAGGCGTCCTTGACGGTGTTCCACTGCACGTCATTACGCTTGTTCAGGTCCTTGACCCAGGTAGTGCCCGGTGTATTACCCAAGGCATCAATGGCGCTTTGCAGTGCCTGGCCGTTTTTCACCTTCACGTCGGCGCTGACGCCTTTGGCGGCATCAACCGTCAGGGCCCCACCGGTATGAATGCTCGGCAGCACCCATTTGTTGTCTTCGTAGCCCTTGTTGGCCTGCTTGATGAAGAAGCCCTTCGAGTTGGTGACGGTCTGCTCGAAACTGGTGTTCTTCACCGCCCTGAAGTTGACCTGACCGTGGGTACTGGTCAGCCTGGCATTCTTACCGGCCTCAATCTTGCTGGCTTCGTAGGTGCTGTCGTCACGGCTCATCAAGGTGATATTGCCGGCGGCGGTAAACTCGGTCACCTTGTTGGTCACGTCATGGCGGGTTTGCTTGACCTCGGTTTTCTTGCCCCACCATTTGCGCTTCTTCTCGGTTTTCTCGTAGTGACTGGACTCTTCCATCGCCTGGGCATAGAGATACCCCCCCTTGGCGGCAATATCCATATTGCCGGCACGCAGGGCTTCGGCCTGGTTGTGGGCGTCGACCTGGGCTTTTTGTTTGGCTTCGTCTGCCCCCTTGCTTTGAGCCTCCTGGCGGGCAACAGTAAGGCGAGTTTGTGCGCCATCTCTATCACTGGTAGCTTGCGACAAACGCTGTTGCGCATCGTTGTATGCCGCCTGCTCTACATTGATTTCATTGGGAAGGCCATTCGCTCGCGCCTCTTTTTCCAGAAGTTCATGGGTGATGCCGATGCCTTCTGCCGTGAGGTCAGCACTTTGTTGCCACAAACCCCAATCGTGAATTTCCATCAACTTGCCATGCTTGGCGGAAAACTCCTGAATCTTCCTGAGGTTCTCCGCCTGCCTTTGTTTTAGCGTGTTAATGTCACGTTGCAGCGTAGTTAACTCATCGCTTTTACCGTTCTTCGCTTGTTCAGCGCGACTCTTATCCTGCTGCGCCTGATTGATGCGTTGCTGCGCATTTTGAAGTTGCTGGTCGGCAACGGCGATGCGGCTGCCCCAATCCGTCACCGTCACCGACGGTTTCCAGTTAGCCCCCAATCCCTTAACCACCAGTTTGGTCGCCTGGAAGAGGAGGCTGCCACCGGCTATCACCGTCATCATGCCGCCGGCGTTAAGTTCTGTGCCCTGCTGGGAGTGCGTTTCGGTGAACTCGTTGCCGCCCTCGCGGTAGGTGTGGTTCTGCACCGCCTCAAAGCGCATGTCGCCCCCGGAGGTGAGCGTCATATTGCCACCGGAGGTGAATCTGGCGCCGTAGGTCAGCAGTTGGTTGTTGGCCGCCGCCGTCAGATTTTTTCCGGCACTGAGGGTAGTGACCAAATGGCGGTCATCTTTGTTGTTGTCATTGGCGGCATCGATGGCGGAATAGGCCACGTTCGACAGCCACAGGTTCTGTCCGGCCAGCAGCGTAATGTTTCCGTTGGCGGACAGCGAGCCCCCCTGGGTACCTACGTCCCGGGCGGCGTTAATCAGCAGGTTGCCGCCAGCATGTATCTTGCTGCCGAGCTCTGGGGTGCGCGAGACTACAAACGGATGGCCGTAATTACCGTCCAGCGCCCGGTAGTTGAGGTCAACATTGTGTCCAGCCAACAGCGTCACGTCCTTCCCAGCGTTGATGTTGACGCCGCGCAGCGCCAGATAACCGCCGCTGTTGAGTGAAACCGAGCCGGTGGCCTTCATCGCACCAACCTGAAGCAGGTTGTTGAAGTATTGCAGTCGTTTGTCCGCCGACAGGTTCTCGCCAGGGCGATTGCGCGTCAGGATGGCGTCGTTTCTGATAATGGAAATGCTGCCCGGGGCGGTCATACTGACGTTGCGGCTTTGTGGCGCCAGCAACGTATTGATCAGGGTGATGGTGCTGCCTGCCGTCAGCGTCAGGTCGCGCGAGGCTTGCAGGCTGCCCAGCCAGCGGACACCATCCGGGTGATAGTAGTTAGGTTTCTCGCTGGTGTGCACCTTGATTTCACAGGTACGTGCGGTGAGCGTGACGTCCTGCCCCTTCAGTTCACTTTGCCAGGCATCGATGGCATTGCCGGCACTCAAATCCAGCGCGTTGCCGGCAGCCAGAATTCCCTGCCCCAGTACGATACGGTCTTCGGCGATGACGGTGATGTTACCTGCTGCACTGATAGCATCGGTGTTACGGATATTGGAGGCATGCAGGAGTACATTCTGCGCTTTTATGGTTTCCGGGCGGCCGGTTGTTTTGACGTCATTGAGCTGGTTTTCGTTGGGTGTTGGCGTCTTGATGTCTATCTGGTTTTTGAAATCGGCGACCAGATTGCCGCCTGCGGCAATGCTGGCATCAACGATGCCGTCATTACTCCAGCTGTATGCGCGTTCCCCAGTATTGACATAACTTAATGGCGGGTAAGGCCATCCCAGTTTTTCATATTGCTGATATGCTTCCGAATCGGGTTTAAATTTGTTGAAACGCTCTTTTACGCCGAATGCACGACTGATGGAACTGAGGTTGTCTCCTGTAAGGATCATATCCCCTTTAGCCTTTAGCTGACTGGCATCGTTCCACAATATGCCGGCATTGATATAGCTATTTTTTCCAGACGTAATAATGGCAGGGGCGGAACTGGCGGTAACACGTGTACGAATACGCTCATCGGGGATCCAATGGTCAAAGTGGCGATTTGCATACGTACATTCATCTACTGTTGCGCAAGGCGTCAACCACTTCTCCCATTTCGACATATCTTCTTTATAGAGATCTTGCCGATCTTTGATATCTCCGTTTTTATGTGCGTTGAATACGCTGCCAAATAATCGCATTCCTTCGTTATCAACGGGTTCTGGTTGGTCTGAAAACGTCAATGTCTGGCGTACGTTATCGAGCTTATGGGTGCGAATAACCAGGTCGCCGGAATTGGTCTTGATGGTGGCAGAGCGGTTCTCAACGTAATTGGCCTTGTTACCTTGTGCATCCTTCTGTATCCAGAGGCTGTTGTTGGCGCGAAGTTTGGCATTGTCGCCCGCATTGCGCACATGGTCGCTGAAAATGCGCATATCGCCACTGGTGGTGACCTGTCCGTCATTCACCAGCTTGGTGGCCGCCAGCGTGGCATTGCCGTCAGCCTGCACGATGGTGCCTGGCGTGACGTGCAGTTCACGGTTAGGAAACTCAATCGACCCTTATTGGGTTCCCTAACCATGAACCGTGTCAAGGAAGAACCTCATATGGTGCAGCCTGTCGCAAAGTAATGCGGGAAAATGCAAGTTTTGCCGTGTTTTTAAGCTAAAACCTATTTTTCAGGCGCACTTATCCAGAGAAGGGGTCTGAAGCCATCGTTTTTTCGCCATCCGCTGCAGCCGGTCAGAGAGCAGTTTGGTGGCGTGCTCGCCCGCCACGGCACCGGTAAAACGCAACCGGCCCTTGCACAGGATGCACTGGTACGGATCGGTACCCAGGAAGCCTTTCATCAGCACTGCAAATCCGGGTCGCTTCGGTTTTTCCCGTACCGTCATCGCCAGCGCGTCGTAGACCTTCGGCAGCAGCGAACCGCGCTTGCGGTTGGCCAGAAAGCCGTAGTAGCGCACCATTTTAAAGTGTCGGGCCGGGATATGGCTGACGTAACGCTGCAGCATCTCCTCCTGGCTGATTTTCTGGCGTTTGTGTTTCTGCGTGCGGTGATCGTAATACTGATGGACCACGGCACCGCCGCGGTAGTGTCGCAGCTGAGAAGCGGCCACCGGCGGGCGCTTCAGGTACCGGCCGAGGTAGTTGACGCTGCGCCAGGCACCGCGCGTCTTTTTGGCAAAATGCACTTTCCAGGCGCGGCGATATTGCGCATGCAGATAACGGCGCCACCGATCTTCATTACGGATATGACCGAGGCCCGGCAGGCCTCCAGGGTTGATTTGGGCGTAGTTGTCGCGCAGCAGGTAAACCACGGTGTTGCGCCAGATTTGCTCGACCTCTTTCTTTTTAAAGAACAGCTGCCGCCAGGTACCGTGTTTGATGTCGAGGCCGCCGCGGGTGACGGAGACGTGGATATGCGGGTGCTGATTGAGCTGCCGGCCGTAGGTATGGAGCGCACAGAAGATACCGACTTCGATCCCCTGTTGGCGAGCCCAGCGGAGCATGGCGCGGGTGGCGCAGCGAAACAGATCATTGAGCAGGAGCCAGTTGTTATTGAAGAACGGCCACAGCAGGTGCGGCATGGTGAAGGTGATGTGTTGCCAGTCGCAGTCGGGCAGGATGTGCTGCTGCTCGGCAATCCATTGCTCGGTGGCCTTGAGGCCGCAGCTGCTGCAGGCTTTTGATTTGCAGCTCTGGCAGAAGAAGCGGGCATGGGTGCAGTCCGGTGAGGCGCAGCAGTAGCGGCGTACTCCCATGGCACAGGTACCGCAGGCGAGCATGCGCTCGACGGCGAGTTTGGTCCAGTCGCTGAGGGTGTCACCGTGTTTGTCGAGATAGCGGCTCCAGCCATCGTCATGCTGGAACAGCAGCTTTGCGGGACGCGGAATATACATGGTGCAGAGTCTACAGGGCGGCAGTGGGCAGGAAAAGTGCGTCGGCGCCAGCCGGCTCACGCCACAGGCGTGCTCATTTTATGCGGGTGTCAACGCGACGGTGGGACATGTCCCACCTCGCGGCCGGTCGGGCTGTCAGACGGCACCGGCGTTGAGGTGAGACAGGAGCTAAAAGACGGTTGAGGCAGCAGCGCTGCCGTGCTCGCCCCATAGGGGCGCTACGTTCTGACCGGCGTCGAGATGACGCTGCATAGCGGCAACGGCATATCGGATGAGGCGAAAGGCCATATGCTTATCCGGGCTGGACTGGTGCTCGATAAGCACGTGCACGTAACCGTCAGCGCCGGTGGTGGTTTTCAGGCTGTAGAGCACGTCGCTGAAATACTGGCGCAGATCATCTTCGACAAAGGAGCCGGACTCCAGCTTCAGCGTGCTGAGGTCACAGATGGCCCGCAGTTCGGCCGGCAGATGGATATCCATGAAGTCGCGGGCTATTTCGGGTTGCGTCAGAAATTGCCGGAAAGTTGCATCATGGGGCGTTGGATTTTTTTTCATGAGGCTATCGTAACATGTTCGGTCGCCGGCTCACTATGGTTGAGCGAAGGCTTCACCCGTTCTCCGGGCAGGATAGCGTCGGGATGTTGTCAATACCGATTGAATTCTGACCCACCCTGCCAAAGTAAAACTGACCCACCCCCTTTGAATTACCCGAGAGCTGTTGCTTTCGTTTTCTTCTGAAGTTGGCCGCTTTTCAGCTTATCTTTCAGTCGATAGCTTTGACCGGTGATTTGCGCAATATGCGCATGGTGAAGCAGCCGATCTAACATTGCCGCCGTCAGCGTCTCGTCATCACCAAACGTTCCGGACCACTGCGTAAACGGCAGGTTGCTGGTTAGGATCACGCTGCCTGACTCATACCGTTTAGCAACTACCTGGAAGAACAGGTTCGCCTCCATTTTACCGAACGGCAGATAGCCCACTTCGTCGATGATCAACAGCTTAGGTTTACCTACGACGCGGTTCAGGTAGCCCTTCAGGTCACCCTGACGGTGTGACGCCATCAGTTGCAGCATCATGTCGGCGGCTGTAATGAACCGGATGCTTAAACCCGCCATCGCGGCTTTATAGCCAATGGCCGTCGCCAGGTGCGTCTTGCCAACGCCTGAAGGCCCGAGCAGCACAACATTCTCCTGACGTTCGATAAATGCCAGACCTGCCAACTCCTGGATCTGGCTTCGTGGAACGCCGCTGGCATAGGCGTAATCGAACTGCTCCAGTGTTTTTATCACCGGCAGGCCTGATAACCGCAAAATGGTCTGGCGACGCCGTTCGTTCTGGCCGTCGTGCTGGAGTTGTAAGACGGCTTCCAGGAAGTCGGCATGCGTGCCGCTGTTGTCGATAGTCGTCTGCGCCACACCCGGCCACTCTGCCGGCAGGCGGTCGAGCTTGAGTTGTTCGCAGAGCACGGCAATACGATCATGCTGAAGGTTCATGCTGGCACCTCCAGCAAGGCCTGGTACGTTGCCAGAGGATGTTGCAGGCTCTCGGTCGGCACCGGACGCTGGCTGAGCGCTGGGACAGGCGCAGGCAATGCCAACATCACCTTCGGTAACGGCAGTAGCGCAGCCCGCTCGCGCGGCATGCGCTGCTCAGGCGGTACGCCTGTGGTGCCATGCACTCGCGTGTTCGCAACGGTGATCAGCCATTCGCCGATGCGTGCGTTGGCAGCAGGGACATCCAGTACCAGCCCGGCCTGCCGGAAGGTCGCGGTAAGGGGTACGATAAAGCTGTTCTTGAGGTAATGGTTAAACCGCTCAACCTTACCCTTGGTCTTGGCGCGATAAGGTCGGCAGACCTTGGGGGTAAAAGCATACTTCTCAGCGACATGCATTAACTGTGGGTTCCAACGATGCTTGCCGGGGCCGTAGACGTCGCGCTCAATGATGATGGCCTTGGCGTTATCGAACAGCAGCTGATGCGGCGTCCCGCCGAAGAACTGGAGCGCAGACTCAATGCCGTCACACCAGGCAGCGGAGTCCTGGTTGCTGTAAAACTTGACGAAAGTCGCGCGGCTCCAGCCCAGCGTGGCAACGAAGGCCAGTAGCGGGTTATGGCCGAGCCTGATGATGGTGAAATCAACCTGCATCTGAAAGCCCGGCTCGGTCTCGAAGCGCGTTACCTGGGGTTGTACGCCGGAACCCCAGAAAATTCCGTCACCAAAGCTAAAGCCCATATGATTTGCATGACTTTGAATAAATCACGGGTTATGTGACAACAATCAGCGTCAGAATCGTTGTTTTAATGATTGTCACTCAACCGGTCGTTTACGTTACAACCCACGCCGTTAGGCGTTGCGGAGAAATCTGGGGTTCTGGCGTAGAACCCCAACATGATGGATAAGGCATGCCAGAGGGGCATCAGCTGCGCAGCTTGCGTTACTGTTGATAGCCCTATCTAGCATCTTCTGAAGCTCAAACATTGAGTAGAGGTTAACCTATGTTGAGCTGTACGAAAAATGCGCTTAACGAATGGAAGGGACTTCCCCTGGATATGCACCTGGTTAAATACTGTGCAATCATGGGGTAAACATAGCCCAGAGGGATTCGTTATGACCATCACTACTGTCGGTATCGATCTTGCTAAAAATGTGTTCGCTGTTCACTGTGTTGACCAAAATGGCAGAACTGTTCTGGTTAAACCCAAAGTATCACGTGCTGCACTTCCTGAGCTGATTGCAGGTTTACCTCCTTGTGTTATCGGGATGGAAGCATGCTCCGGTGCTCATTACTGGGCAAGACTGTTCCGGCAGTATGGTCATGAACCCCGTCTGATGGCGGCAAAGTTTGTTTCTCCTTATCGCATGGCTGGTAAATCAGGAAAAAATGATGCAGCTGATGCTCAGGCTATCTGTGAAGCCGTCCGTCGCCCGCATATGCGGTTTGTGCCCGTGAAGGATGAGAGCCAGCAGGCGATGCAATGCCTTCACCGTACCCGGCAAGGCTTTATCGAAGAGAAAACAGCAACATATAACCGATTAAGAGGCTTAATATCTGAATTTGGCATCATCGCTCCACAGAGTACAGATGCCCTGCGCCACATCGTGTCTGAACAGAAGAACTCCTTGCCGCTTCAGGTTCAGCAATGCATTGATGATTTGCTGGAACACATTAATCGCATTGAAGATAACATCGCTGAATACGATCGGATCCTGTCTCGTATGGCCAAAGCTGATCACCGCAGTCAGAGGTTGATGGAGCTGAAAGGGATTGGCCCTACAACGGCATGTGCGCTGGTCGCCAGTATCGGTAATGCGCATGATTTCAAGAATGGGCGCCAACTCGCAGCCTGGCTCGGACTTACGCCATCGCAGTACAGCAGTGGCGGAAAATCAAAGCTTGGCAGGATAACGAAAGCGGGCGATTCGTATCTGCGAACGCTACTGGTTCAGGGTGCCCGTTCGGTTCTGATTGGTGCTGAAAAAAGGACTGACTCATTCAGTCGTTGGGTTTGCTCGCTAATTGAGCGAAGAGGATACTGGCGTGCCGTTGTCGCCATCGCTGCCAAAAACGCAAGGCTGTGCTGGGCATCATTGCATTACGGTGATGATTTCAGGTTGTACTCGGCCAGTTAAAGCACGAAGCAGCAGTATAACCATCTGACCTGCAACTCGTTGATGATAAAGGGTTAGACCCCGTGAGGTATATCTGATTATTGTACAGGATATACTTATCCGTTTACCGAACGAGAGCCTCACGAGCGTCTTTCATCAGGGTCCGAATCGATAGCGATTCATCATGGCCGTTTATAGTACCGCAGTCTCTCCCCTTTATTTTTAACTGTTGTGCAGACAGAAACCGTAACCACCGGCGTTGACATGCCGGGGAAGTCCTTATAGTACAATAATTCTCGATATCCAAACTGACCCCTTATCAGGACGCTAACGCGGAGATACGCCCGGTCTTCGACCGGACCACTCCGACAGCGCAAAAAAATGTTCTGTGGCACTGTTAGTGGCTTTCGCTCTCCAGGGTGAGGGATGGGTGCGGTGAAACCTATCAACCCGGAACCGGCTGCGCCGGGCTACCGGCGCCCCTAGGCTATGGCGTAATCTTTGGTTAATGCTGGCGCCTGTATGCCCTGGCGGGCATTTGCTTTACGCCGTGGGCGCACAACGGCTTGTGCCAGCCTTCAAACCCCATTAATGAGGGTGGAAATTTAATGTTATGATGGGTTTCGTAACACAAACAACCGATTGCGAGCCATTACAATATGCGTATACCTGAAAACACCATTTTATCGCCCCTGCACAACGGTGGGTGTATTAAAACTTTTTACCGACGTTCGGCACGGAGTCCCCGTGAATCAACCTCAGTGCTGGCCGACGGTTATGTCCTGGAATTGCCCGGTGATGAGGGGGAAGTTATTCTGAGTCATGCCGATTTTTTGTCTGTGAAAACGAAATTGGCGGAAACAGAAACCTGGGAGCAGGTGGTCGGCAACATACTTTTTGGGGGCAGTACGTGGACAATTCGCCCTGACGTTTCTTAGACTGCGTATTTGGAGTGGTAAAGTGGGTGTTCTGTGCCGGAATCGCCGAAATTTCCGGCATTACAAATTAGTCGATTTTTGAAGCATAGGAGGTGAACATGGCAGGTTCCCAAAATAGTAATAGCGAGGCAAACAAATTGCTTTATATTCTCATGTTCATTGGAGTTATCCCGTTGATAATTATCTTTGGAGTTTATTTGCACAATCCAGAGTCTCAACTGCTAAATAATATAGCAACCAGAACAGGCAGTCTTCCAGCAGTCCTATCATCCAATAACCAATTAATGACAAAAGTCATGGATGTTTATTGCAAGAGTGCGCCACTACTTGCTTTATTATTATTTTCATTGTCGATAAAAAAACGGCGATTAATTAAAATAACCAATAGAGGGATACTGATAAGATCATGTTTGCTTAGCCCCTTTGTTTACTTGTTTTTTATTTATATGTTTTTATTTAGAAGTTTAGAATTAACAACTGCTGGGAGGCCCGTTCGGCTCATGTCAAGTCATGATATTACCTTGCTATTATTTTATATTTTCTTATATCTTTCCATTTTTTTATTGACTTATGGAATCCTTTACATCCCAGTAATAGCTTACAAACTATTTAAAGAAAGACGGTAAGCCCGTCTTTCTTTATTATTTATTAATGGGCAGGTTTAATAATCTCATTATTAATATATTCCACAGCATTATCGTCAATCAGAGCTGCAACGGTACCTGCAACAATAATACCCATAATCCCCACAGTTACAGCGGGAATCCCAGCCGCTAACAAAGCGGCACCTAGTGTCGCTGAAAAAATCGTCAGTGCCACACTGGCAGCTACCCCACTAAGCACCCAGGATTCCACTTCCAGCATCAACGGAGCCCAGTTTCCGGTCTCATACCCCTCAATGCTTTTCTCCCGTACCTTCTCGACCTTCAGGGCCACACTTGCCACTGCAAAGGCTTTACTTAGATTCTCGAGTTTTTTTGCCGTATCATTCGCTTTGAAACTCTTCCAGGCATTAACAATCGCGTCTTTATCGCCTTTGTTAATTTTCACTCCCGGATTGGACAATATTTTATTCAGGGATTTCATTGCGTCATCGTAGCTGCGGAGCTTCTTACCCTGGAAGTTCTTAATTTCATCCGCAATTTCTTTTGCTACCACCTTATATTTTTCACCAAGATGCTTGCCGACTTTCTCCCCCATATCAGCAATGATTTCACTGGCTTTGATTAATGCCTCTTTCTCATCTTTTGTTTTTTTAGCTTCCGCATCTGCTTTTGCCTTGGCTTCTGCGTCTGCTTTCGCTTTAACTGCGGCCTCCTCATCAGCCTTTCGCTTAGCCTCTGCCGCTTCCCGCGCCTGGCGTTCAGCTCGCAAATTATTCAATCGATTCTCAGCCTCTGTTTTTTCTCGCTGAGCTTGTTCAACTCGTTGCTGCGCCTGATTGGCCTCATTTCTCGCTTGGTTGGCTGCATTACGCTCGCGATCAATATCACCTTGTTTAGCATCAGCCTTTTGTTTTTCTAACTCTGATTGTCGATGCAATTGCATGGCAGTCTGGTATCGAGCACTAGAAGTGTCGCTCATTGCCCCCGTTTTAAGAAATTTATTAAATTCGTCATTTAGACGTTGTTGTTCCTGACGAATGGCATTCTGTTCATTCTGAATATTATTAGCGGCACCATCATGTTGGCCTGTCCTTTGATCCGCATTATTTTTATCTTGCTGCGCTTGGTTAATACGCTGCTGCGCTTCATTTATTTTACGCTGAGCAGCTTCTTCCTGATGTTGAGCATCCCACTCAGCCTGTTTTCGTTTGGCTTCCTCCTCCGCCTTTCGTTTAGCCACGGCTTCCGCATCCGCTTTTGCTTTTGCCTCGGCAGCGGCTTTTTCTTTCGCTTTTTTCCTCTCGTTCAAATAAGCCCACACTTGCTGCGACGCACGCTCTTTATCGCTGTTACGTGCGGACGTGTTACCACTTTCTCGCCCTGACTCAAAGAAGGTACCTTTAATTTTACCATTTCCATCGACAATAACAGAATAGGTGTTATTCCCTACTCGAGAATAATATTGGTGCTTATCTGCGTTATCACCAAATAGCTGGCCACCATCAGCTACATTAGGATAGCCAGGTAGACCATTTAATTGCTTGCCGCCTTTATTTTCTCCGGCCGATTTATCCCCGCCTTTATTGCCATTTCCACTATCACCGCCCCAGTGGATACCGCTATCTTTACCAGGATTCAAACTATGCACCCCGTCGATATGCACATCCCCCATGCCTGGGATGTTAGTATCCATAGAACCACCAGACCCTACATTAGGCCCTTGCCCTGTAGAACCACCTTTTACGCCACCGGTTGGGCCACGGCTATCTTTTCCATCTCCGCCACTCATAATCAGTACTCCTTGTATAGGTTCTATATGTAAATTACGTCAGACACTGTATGCATATACAGTTTGGCTAACTTAAAAGCATTTCTCTCTCGTGTCAATGAATGAGAGTTATTCCCATTTGTGTGGTGCTCCACACAACATGCCATGCAGAGAGTTTCTTTTGAGTATCCCTGGGGTTTTAAACGAGAACCCGCCAAAATTTTGATTTTCTATTTAAGACGAACGACAGGTACGTCCGCCAGCCGTGTGGTCCAGGCCGGCGACAGTCGCTGTCGTTTCAACGTCTAGGAATTTCAAACCTCCAGAGGCCGCTCTGGAACGTCAACTGTGGGGCTAAAATCCTTATAATTCGCCGGCGGGCGGCATAAAGGTGATAGATTTTCAATACGTTAGCTTGCTTTTTGTACGGATTTCCTGAATGCAGGCGGATCTTTCCTGCATCAACCAACGTAACGCATTCGTGCTATCTCTCCGGCATTCGAGACCAGCACCGCCAATCGAGTTGCACCAAGCGCACGGCTGAATTCCATCCGGGCACCGCACAGCAGGCAACTGTAAGGATCTGTCTTCAGCAATCTCTGGCTCAACGAGCGATGAGTGATCGTCACTACTTTTATCTCTTCTTCCTGGCCCAACGCCTTTTTTACCCGTGGAAGTTGTCTGCTCACCACACGGTTAGCCAAAAATCCGAAGTAGCGGATCATGCGGAAGTGTTTCTCAGGTATATGTTTTATCAACCTTAATATCAACTCATGCTGACCTAACGTCAGACTTTCATGCTGCCCGGTACGGTGATCAAGAAAACGCAGCGTGATCCGGCTTTCGCCATCGTAATGGGCCAGACGGGCCCCCGATACCGGCAGCTTTTTCAGATAGCGGCCCAGGTAATTTGCTGTCTGACGAGCGTGCTTTGTCGGTTTCGCAAAATAAACGTGCCAATAGGTCTCGCCTTTTTCATTTTTCCCCTGGCTGAGCACGAAACGTTTCCACTCGTCGTAGTCCCGAATGTGCACCAGCGCCATCGGCAGCGAGAGAGAGTCCCAGGCCTTCAGTAAAAACTGGCGCACATTCCATATCCAGCGTGCCCTGACCTTCGGCAGAGCAAACGCCATCGCCTTCCAGGCTCCGTGCTCATTAAGGCCGCCAGTGGTCCATGACAGGTGAATATGGCAATTCCAGTTGAGTTGGCGACCGTAGGTGTGCAACGCCCCGAAGATGCCGATGATCAGCCCCTTCTTCTGGGCTGCATACAGCAGGTTGTCGGCGGCCAGGGCAAACAGAGCACCAAGGAGCCAGCGGTTGCTCTCAAACAGCGGCCACAAGGTATCGGGCAGGGTGAAAGTCCCGTGCTGGCACGGCGTATCCGGCAGACGTGCCATCATGGTGGCAATCCACAGGTCAGTGGCCTTTTTCCCGCATGTCGGGCATCCGCGGCCGTTGCAGCTCTGGTGAACAAACCGGTGGTGTGTGCAATCAGCGTTACTGCAATGAAATTCGCGGGAACCCATCAGTGGCGTACCGCAAGCCAGCATTTTGGTAATAACCTCGACTTCGACCGACCGTACTGGATGGTTGTCCATGATGTCGGCCCAGGCACCGTTGCGCTGGAAGAGCGCCTTCATGGGCCTCGGCTGAAAGGTGTTGTCACCAGACCGGGCCATCGGCATGCATCGCGGCTTCGGTTTCATAGAGGTCGAATCGGCGGCAGTCATGGCAGAAGGCGACGAAATGGTAGGGAGAATCGGGGAACAGACGGTAAAAGGTTTCCCAGAAGCACTGGGTGCAGGAAGGGTTATTACCGTCAACAAATTCTTTGAAAACAGTTTGATAAGAGTACTGGTTTTGGCGGGCGACGTCTTTTAGCGCCTGCTTAACCATTTTTGTATGAATTTGCTGATGTTCGGGGGAATGGGACACTGCGCTTACCTGCGGTTGAGTCGTTTCAGAACGTCACCATTTTGCCATACATCGATTTGCAGCCGCTAGGCTGCTTCGTTCATATGTGCATCAGCATACCGCCAAAGTACTCGGTATCGACAATCGTCGGCTATCTAAAGGGGAAAAGCGCGATAGCGATAGCCCGACACTTTGGCCGAGGTAAAAACTTCACGGGCGAAGTTTTCTGGGCGCGAGGCTATTTTGTTTCAACAGTAGGTTTGGATGAGGCCACGGTCAGGGCTTACATACGCAACCAGGAACGAGAAGACGAACGTAGCGCCCCTATGGGGCGAGCACGGCAGCGCTGCTGCCTCAACCGTCTTTTAGCTCCTGTCTCACCTCAACGCCGGTGCCGTCTGACAGCCCGACCGGCCGCGAGGTGGGACATGTCCCACCGTCGCGTTGACACCCGCATAAAATGAGCACGCCTGTGGCGTGAGCCGGCTGGCGCCGACGCACTTTTCCTGCCCACTGCCGCCCTGTAGACTCTGCACCATGTATATTCCGCGTCCCGCAAAGCTGCTGTTCCAGCATGACGATGGCTGGAGCCGCTATCTCGACAAACACGGTGACACCCTCAGCGACTGGACCAAACTCGCCGTCGAGCGCATGCTCGCCTGCGGTACCTGTGCCATGGGAGTACGCCGCTACTGCTGCGCCTCACCGGACTGCACCCATGCCCGCTTCTTCTGCCAGAGCTGCAAATCAAAAGCCTGCAGCAGCTGCGGCCTCAAGGCCACCGAGCAATGGATTGCCGAGCAGCAGCACATCCTGCCCGACTGCGACTGGCAACACATCACCTTCACCATGCCGCACCTGCTGTGGCCGTTCTTCAATAACAACTGGCTCCTGCTCAATGATCTGTTTCGCTGCGCCACCCGCGCCATGCTCCGCTGGGCTCGCCAACAGGGGATCGAAGTCGGTATCTTCTGTGCGCTCCATACCTACGGCCGGCAGCTCAATCAGCACCCGCATATCCACGTCTCCGTCACCCGCGGCGGCCTCGACATCAAACACGGTACCTGGCGGCAGCTGTTCTTTAAAAAGAAAGAGGTCGAGCAAATCTGGCGCAACACCGTGGTTTACCTGCTGCGCGACAACTACGCCCAAATCAACCCTGGAGGCCTGCCGGGCCTCGGTCATATCCGTAATGAAGATCGGTGGCGCCGTTATCTGCATGCGCAATATCGCCGCGCCTGGAAAGTGCATTTTGCCAAAAAGACGCGCGGTGCCTGGCGCAGCGTCAACTACCTCGGCCGGTACCTGAAGCGCCCGCCGGTGGCCGCTTCTCAGCTGCGACACTACCGCGGCGGTGCCGTGGTCCATCAGTATTACGATCACCGCACGCAGAAACACAAACGCCAGAAAATCAGCCAGGAGGAGATGCTGCAGCGTTACGTCAGCCATATCCCGGCCCGACACTTTAAAATGGTGCGCTACTACGGCTTTCTGGCCAACCGCAAGCGCGGTTCGCTGCTGCCGAAGGTCTACGACGCGCTGGCGATGACGGTACGGGAAAAACCGAAGCGACCCGGATTTGCAGTGCTGATGAAAGGCTTCCTGGGTACCGATCCGTACCAGTGCATCCTGTGCAAGGGCCGGTTGCGTTTTACCGGTGCCGTGGCGGGCGAGCACGCCACCAAACTGCTCTCTGACCGGCTGCAGCGGATGGCGAAAAAACGATGGCTTCAGACCCCTTCTCTGGATAAGTGCGCCTGAAAAATAGGTTTTAGCTTAAAAACACGGCAAAACTTGCATTTTCCCGCATTACTTTGCGACAGGCTGCACCATATGAGGTTCTTCCTTGACACGGTTCATGGTTAGGGAACCCAATAAGGGTCGATTGAGTTTCCTAACCATGAACAGATATGCGTGAATTGACGATTCATGAAGTTGAGGATGTCAGCGGCGCGGGCATCATTCAGGATGTTCTGACATGGGGCGGCGCAGCCATTGGTGGAACAGTAGGTACCGCTGTAGGCTCGACCGCCGCAGGGCTGGCTGGTGCTGCCGTAGGTACTATTGTACCCGTTGTCGGAAATATTATCGGCGGTGGTGCCGGAGCGGGTATCGGCGGAACGATCGGAGGCATCGTCGGAGCGGGTATTGGAAGCGTGACTGCCCATACTGCCGGTGCAGTCATTGAAGGTGCCATCGGTGGATTCTTTGGCAGTATTTCTCATTCGCAAGCTGCCTGAACTCGTAAAACAAGCCCTGCACTTAGGTGCAGGGCTTGTTTTATATTGTACCGGCTGGATTTAGGGTAATGACCCTGTCTGCTGAAGCAACTGTTGATTCCCTGTGTGCAATAATGATCCGCGTAATATGAAGCCCTTTGATCGCCTGATTGACGGCGCTTTCACTTTCCTTATCCAATGCACTGGTGGCTTCATCCAGAAATAACAGCGCCGGTTTCTTGTAAATAGCCCTGGCAATAAACAACCGCTGTTTTTGGCCGCCAGACAACCCTTCTCCCAATTCACCGATTAAGGTTTCGTATCCCATCGGCATCTTCATAATGACGTCATGCAGATAGCTGGCTCGGGCGCACGTCTGCATCCATTCATCATCAACATTGTCTGAGAACCCGCAGATATTTTCACGAATGGAGCCGGAGAACAGCTTGTCATCCTGCATCACGCAGGCAATCATCTTATGGTAATTATTAATTCCCAGTTGTTGAATATCAACGCCGTTGACTTCCACGCGTCCACTGTCAGGAGGAAACAAACCGCACAGTACTTTCATCAATGTCGTTTTCCCCACTCCCGATGGCCCCACTATAGCAACGCTCTCTCCAGGCTGAATAACGAGATCCAGCTTGCTGAAAACAGGGGGGGATTGGCTGTCATAGCGGTAGCTGAGAGCCTGTGTGGTCAGCGCAGCCGGTTGCATTTTCGCTTCGTAGGGAAGGTCAGGCTTACGGTTCTCCCGTGGATGCAGAGCTATATCAGCAATACGCTCGTTATGCAGGCTCATCATGCGAAGCTGAAGTAAAAACTCGGTCAATGAACCGATCCTGTCTGAAAACTGTCCACGGAACACACCGAAAGCCACAAACATACCAATGGTCATCTGATTATCGATAACCAGACTGGTGCCCAACCACAGAATAACTATCTGGTCACAGGCTGCCACGAAGGTGTTGATCCCGCCAAACAGCATATCCATTTTGGTAACCCGTATGCCGGTGTTAATGGCATCTATTTCCAGATTAAGCCAGTTTGCGCTGCGCCTTTCCGCCATGCCTTGCATTTTGACCGTAGCGATCCCGTACAAGGTTTCCATGAAGTACGAACCTGCCCGTGCCTTCCTCACCAGTGACTCTTCAGACAGTTGCCGATAGTAACCATATGTCAGCAGACGAAGCAGTACATACAGGGCTGTGAATGCGATCACCACCCAGGTCAGCCAGCCGCCGTATAACACCATCATCACCAGTACGCCAATGACCATGATACTGTCCATAATGGCGCCGACGATACTGGTCGTAAACGTGTTTCGCAACGTGTCCAGAGAACCGAAACGTGACTGGATATCCCCCAATTTTCGCCGCTCAAAATAGTTAAGCGGTAGCCGCATCAGGTGGTTAAACAGCCCGGACTGCCATTGAACGTTGATGAGCGTACTCATTACCAATGATGACCACGCACGCACCATACTGACCGCGGCTCGTAGCAAGATAAACAGCATTAATCCTGCACAAATGAGAGTAAGCAAGCCATGATCGCCTGCGGGGATCGCGTGATCCATCACCAGTTGCGTACCGACCGGCATCACCAGGTTAATCGTTTCTATCACCAGTGAAAGACTAAATATTTTGCCGAGCGTCCATTTAAGGCCGTGCACACTGCCTGTCAGCGTGCCAAGACTGAACGTGTTGCGAACAGTATTTGCGTTAAACGCACTGCCCGGCCAGACTTCAAGTGCCACACCGGTAAAGCTGGCCGACAATTCTGACAGGCTGACAGTACGCCGCCCACGAGCAGGATCATGCAATACGACACGATTTTGTCCAACGCTTACCAACACGACAAAATGATTGAACTCCCAGTGGAGGACGCACGGCATCTTCAGCGCACCGAGTTCATTGATGTCTAGGGATAAAGGGCGAGTGGATAGCCCAAGTTGGTCGGCCATACCAATCAACCCGGCCAGAGTGGTGCCGCGCGCTGACAAATTGAATTGTTGTCGCAATGCAATCAGATCGACATTCTTGCCATAGTGCCCGCAGATCATCGCCAGGCAAGCCAGACCGCATTCCGATGCTTCGGTTTGATGTACCAAAGGCATTCGTTTGAAAAGATGTATGTCCAGCTGATTAACCAGGCGTTTAAAAGAAAAATTAGTCATTGACCGGTCCCGTAGCGCTTTGTTTCATGTCGTAGAAAGGTGACAGCATCCATTGATAAACTTTTCTCTTTTCCAGAAACAGGGTGCTTTGCGCCTTCATACCGTTTTCCAGACTGAGGCGTTTACCATGGTAGGAAATAGCCTGCTTTTCTGGTCGTACAATCACTTTGTAATACGGTATGGCGGCGGTCAGCGCCGCTTTCGGTGCGCCCTGGTAAGTCTGCATTTCCTGCGGTGAAGCCGGAACTTTGGAGATGACGGATACCGTTCCGGCGAACTGACCGAATTTCTCCGCCGGGAAAGCGTCATAACGCACATTGACCCTATCGCCAGTGGAAATATAGGGGATGGCATCGTTAGGCACCCACAGCACCAGTGCATAGTGGTCTACCTTGTCAGGAAGCATTTGCAACAGGCTGTCGCCGACGTTCACCATCTGACCAACGGTGACGCTCAATGAATCAACGCGTCCTTCGGATAATGCGCGTACAATGATCACCCCGCTTGCATCAATATTCAGCAGTTCCTTTTGCAGCTCGTAACGTTGCAGTTCCATCTGGTAAATCTGATTATCAAATTCTGCAGCCTGAGTGTGGATCTGACTTTCCAATGCAGTGATCTGCAGCGCATTCTGCTCGTTCTGTCCGCTCAGACCCAGCAGGTTATTTTGTTGCTGGTAATACAGCGCAACCTGATTGGTGAGCTGATCCTTGTTGATCAGTCCTTTTGCCTGATAATGTCGGTAATTCTGCATGTTCTCCTTCATGATGCGTATCCCTTCCTGAGCCCTGCGAAGGATATTGGTGGAGCGTTCAAACGCTGCTGTATATTGCGCTTTCTGTTTTTCCAACATTGCGAGGGTGGCCCGTTTATTGTCCTCCAGACGACTGATGATTTGTGCAATACGGGCCTGTTGACTATTTATATCCCGGCGCTGATTGTCACTGACCACACCGCTGCGGGTACTCTTGCTGACGTCAATTTGATAGATAGGGGTGCCGGCAGTGATGAGCTGGCCTTCAGTGACTAATTGTTTTACCACCACCCCCTGGACGGTAGAGTAAACGTTGGCAGCACGCGGGTAGGAGGTGATCTCGCCGGTTACGGTTGCTCGACGGGTGTAGGTACCGGCGATAATGAAAGTAAGAAATGCAACGATAAAAAACAGGCAGAGTCCTGTCGTGAGCCAAAAGGGAATGCCGGGCAACAATAATGCCCGTCCCCGCCATTTCATTTTCTGATGGTTAATCGCTTCCTGGCGAAACACTGTCTGCCTTCCTTATCATATTGATTGAAATAAGATTATAATCTTAAGAGGTTTTTCATGCAAAATATAATAGTTGACTGATTTGCTTTGAGGTGAGTAATAATACGTGGTTTATGTTTTGCAGTGTAATGTGGTTAACGCCATTTAAATACTAAAACTCTGAAATTCATATCTCTACTTATTGATGATTGGAAAAAATATCATGTAAATTCAACTTCTTATTATTTTAGTATTTTTTTTGCGATAACCATATAACATAATGATATATAGATAATTTTACGAGAAAGCTATAATGTTATTGACATGTAATATTTTGTCACTCAAATACTTGCAATCTAAATAGGAGCGCTGTCATGAGGGAATTATCAATTTATGAAGTTGAAGAAGTGTCCGGCTCTGCAGGATTGATAGATTTTGGTGGGTTCTCTCCTACAATCAATTTAGGGTTTAGCCCTCAGTTCGGATTTAATGCTACAGATTCATTAGGTTTCGGTGCTGGCGCTACCGGTATTGCCAACGCAGTTGAAAAGGGATACGAGTATACTGGGAATGCCATTGGTAGCACTATTGGTAAAGTTTTAGACAAGATCGGCAAGCTGTTCTAATCTAAACTGTGCAGATAAATCATTACCATGCTAAATTTTAGTTAGCATGGTAATGTAATAAATTCTTAATTTTAAGTGAGGGTGTAATATGAACCTATTAAGCAAGGAAGAAACCATCAAAATAGCAGGCGGAGTAACATTATACTTGCCTATCATTCCCATCCCAATTCCAAGCATACCACTGCCTGGTTCGCCCATTCCTGGTTTAAACAGTATTGAGTTTGGCACTTTTAAACCTGTGGTCAGTTTTTCTTTTAATCCTAAATTTGACTTTAATTCGAACAACGAGATTGGGAAGAATATTGGTAAGTTTTAGATTCTTACTGATCAAGTATTATTGATCTTTTAGGTGTTGTGGTGTTGAGCGAAGCAATGCTTAATGTGATGAGGCTCAGGCACGGATATCTCCGGTGGCATGGCTAGGCATTTTTATGAACAGGTGTTACTCTTTCCTGAGCAGCAATGAACTTATTGATCTGGATACGCAGGTTGCCTATTTGATAACGGAAAAATCTGGGGTCTAAGCGTAAAGGCCATGAAATTCCCCTTTTATGTGGATTTATGGATATGACCGCAAGAAAAATTTTAGCACAGCTTGTACCGTGATAAATATCCTTACCGCGGAGAGCTAACTCACGTCATTTAACTTCAATTCGTTACGTAAAAAATTGATTGAGTCCTCGGAGTTCTATTTTTTTCAGTGCATTAAGCTTGATGGTTAGGAAACTCAATCGACCCTTATTGGGTTCCCTAACCATGAACCGTGTCAAGGAAGAACCTCATATGGTGCAGCCTGTCGCAAAGTAATGCGGGAAAATGCAAGTTTTGCCGTGTTTTTAAGCTAAAACCTATTTTTCAGGCGCACTTATCCAGAGAAGGGGTCTGAAGCCATCGTTTTTTCGCCATCCGCTGCAGCCGGTCAGAGAGCAGTTTGGTGGCGTGCTCGCCCGCCACGGCACCGGTAAAACGCAACCGGCCCTTGCACAGGATGCACTGGTACGGATCGGTACCCAGGAAGCCTTTCATCAGCACTGCAAATCCGGGTCGCTTCGGTTTTTCCCGTACCGTCATCGCCAGCGCGTCGTAGACCTTCGGCAGCAGCGAACCGCGCTTGCGGTTGGCCAGAAAGCCGTAGTAGCGCACCATTTTAAAGTGTCGGGCCGGGATATGGCTGACGTAACGCTGCAGCATCTCCTCCTGGCTGATTTTCTGGCGTTTGTGTTTCTGCGTGCGGTGATCGTAATACTGATGGACCACGGCACCGCCGCGGTAGTGTCGCAGCTGAGAAGCGGCCACCGGCGGGCGCTTCAGGTACCGGCCGAGGTAGTTGACGCTGCGCCAGGCACCGCGCGTCTTTTTGGCAAAATGCACTTTCCAGGCGCGGCGATATTGCGCATGCAGATAACGGCGCCACCGATCTTCATTACGGATATGACCGAGGCCCGGCAGGCCTCCAGGGTTGATTTGGGCGTAGTTGTCGCGCAGCAGGTAAACCACGGTGTTGCGCCAGATTTGCTCGACCTCTTTCTTTTTAAAGAACAGCTGCCGCCAGGTACCGTGTTTGATGTCGAGGCCGCCGCGGGTGACGGAGACGTGGATATGCGGGTGCTGATTGAGCTGCCGGCCGTAGGTATGGAGCGCACAGAAGATACCGACTTCGATCCCCTGTTGGCGAGCCCAGCGGAGCATGGCGCGGGTGGCGCAGCGAAACAGATCATTGAGCAGGAGCCAGTTGTTATTGAAGAACGGCCACAGCAGGTGCGGCATGGTGAAGGTGAGGCGCAGCAGTAGCGGCGTACTCCCATGGCACAGGTACCGCAGGCGAGCATGCGCTCGACGGCGAGTTTGGTCCAGTCGCTGAGGGTGTCACCGTGTTTGTCGAGATAGCGGCTCCAGCCATCGTCATGCTGGAACAGCAGCTTTGCGGGACGCGGAATATACATGGTGCAGAGTCTACAGGGCGGCAGTGGGCAGGAAAAGTGCGTCGGCGCCAGCCGGCTCACGCCACAGGCGTGCTCATTTTATGCGGGTGTCAACGCGACGGTGGGACATGTCCCACCTCGCGGCCGGTCGGGCTGTCAGACGGCACCGGCGTTGAGGTGAGACAGGAGCTAAAAGACGGTTGAGGTAGCAGCGCTGCCGTGCTCGCCCCATAGGGGCGCTACGTTCAGGCTTGAGTATTGCGCCTACATGATCTCCAGTTGCCGAAATGAACGCGTATTTGTTTGCTTCGGCCCAGAAATTCAGTTGTTGGTAGTAAACATCTTCCAATCCGGCCCAAAATAATTTAGGAATGTTGATCTGAGTAAGTCGCTCCGAATCATAAAAACCATCGTACGAACTGATTGCATCGAAATATGCACGTACTGCTGGTTCTGTATCAGATGTAATCCAGTCAGTTAATTCAGGAGCAGTAATTTTTGCGTACGCAAAAAAGGTATCAAAATCCAGTTTTCCGTTTGGACCTTCAGGAAGGCCATTTTCAACATCCCATCCACCAATAACCAGTGAAGACAGGATGTTCGGATGGTATTTTACTAATCCCGCAGCCAGCCAGGCTCCCGAAGAATAACCTATTATATGCGCTTGGTTGCATCCTAATGCATTGATTAATAATCTTATGTTTGATGCCTGCTTTTCCTGCTCATAAAGTGAGCAGTTTGGAGATCGGAAAAAATTGTACGGTAAGCGCATTTTTTAACCAATTGAAGGGCGTAAGTGATTGATTTGACGTCAGTGGCTATCGATTTTAAGTTGTTGTTTTTTCGGCATCGCATTTAGATTATCCGATTAGAAAAAATCTACGCCAAACAGCGTATAGCGCGGGAGTACACCCTATTGCTACAGGTAAGCCTGTTCAAAAAACAGGCTTACCGAATGGAAGGGACTTCCCCTGGATATGCACCTGGTTAAATACTGTGCAATCATGGGGTAAACATAGCCCAGAGGGATTCGTTATGACCATCACTACTGTCGGTATCGATCTTGCTAAAAATGTGTTCGCTGTTCACTGTGTTGACCAAAATGGCAGAACTGTTCTGGTTAAACCCAAAGTATCACGTGCTGCACTTCCTGAGCCGATTGCAGGTTTACCTCCTTGTGTTATCGGGATGGAAGCATGCTCCGGTGCTCATTACTGGGCAAGACTGTTCCGGCAGTATGGTCATGAACCCCGTCTGATGGCGGCAAAGTTTGTTTCTCCTTATCGCATGGCTGGTAAATCAGGAAAAAATGATGCAGCTGATGCTCAGGCTATCTGTGAAGCCGTCCGTCGCCCGCATATGCGGTTTGTGCCCGTGAAGGATGAGAGCCAGCAGGCGATGCAATGCCTTCACCGTACCCGGCAAGGCTTTATCGAAGAGAAAACAGCAACATATAACCGATTAAGAGGCTTAATATCTGAATTTGGCATCATCGCTCCACAGAGTACAGATGCCCTGCGCCACATCGTGTCTGAACAGAAGAACTCCTTGCCGCTTCAGGTTCAGCAATGCATTGATGATTTGCTGGAACACATTAATCGCATTGAAGATAACATCGCTGAATACGATCGGATCCTGTCTCGTATGGCCAAAGCTGATCACCGCAGTCAGAGGTTGATGGAGCTGAAAGGGATTGGCCCTACAACGGCATGTGCGCTGGTCGCCAGTATCGGTAATGCGCATGATTTCAAGAATGGGCGCCAACTCGCAGCCTGGCTCGGACTTACGCCATCGCAGTACAGCAGTGGCGGAAAATCAAAGCTTGGCAGGATAACGAAAGCGGGCGATTCGTATCTGCGAACGCTACTGGTTCAGGGTGCCCGTTCGGTTCTGATTGGTGCTGAAAAAAGGACTGACTCATTCAGTCGTTGGGTTTGCTCGCTAATTGAGCGAAGAGGATACTGGCGTGCCGTTGTCGCCATCGCTGCCAAAAACGCAAGGCTGTGCTGGGCATCATTGCATTACGGTGATGATTTCAGGTTGTACTCGGCCAGTTAAAGCACGAAGCAGCAGTATAACCATCTGACCTGCAACTCGTTGATGATAAAGGGTTAGACCCCGTGAGGTATATCTGATTATTGTACAGGATATACTTATCCGTTTACCGAACGAGAGCCTCACGAGCGTCTTTCATCAGGGTCCGAATCGATAGCGATTCATCATGGCCGTTTATAGTACCGCAGTCTCTCCCCTTTATTTTTAACTGTTGTGCAGACAGAAACCGTAACCACCGGCGTTGACATGCCGGGGAAGTCCTTATAGTACAATAATTCTCTATATCCAAACTGACCCCTTAACGCGACAGAGCCTTTCCGGCCGGTCCGTGCTTACGCCCGCGTTCGAGTAGCCAGCTGATGTCGACGGCGACGCTTTTGGGGAATCATTTTTGCTTTTGGGCAGTGGCCAGCCAGCGAATAAGGAATAAATTTTCTGCATATGGCGTGCCGGCGATGCCATCCCCAGCGCCGCCAGGGCGCAGAACGCGAGATGGCTGAGCGCTGAAGTGGTGTTCTCTGTGGTAACGGATTCGGTTTTGTCTAGCAATGGCTACCCTGCCCGTCGATACGAAGGATTAGTGGCGGATCTGTGCCAGGTCATCAGCGGTCAGACCGGTCATTTTCATTACCGAATCGCGATCGAGCCCGCTTGCCAGCATGGCGCGGGCGATTTTCAGCGCAGCTTCGCGCTCGCCTTCCTGGCGCCCTTTTTCTTCGCCAAGCTGCAGGCCCTCAATACGTCCTTTCTGACGCCCTTCTTCTCTCAACTTTTCTGCAATTGTCATCAGTGTGTCCTCGTGTTCCGGCACCCGTGATGCCAGGGTTGATAGTAATTCGCCCGGGTTGCGGGTTTCACCAACCTGTAGCATGTAATTCATCAGGGATGTCAGCTGCTCCTGAGTAGTGTAACCGGCCAGCAGCAGCGTGACCAGCTGTTCCAGCAGGTCGGCCAGATCGCGCTGGCGAACGTGTTTTTGCAACAGCTCAAGTATGGCGACGCGGCGATGCTGCATGATTTGGTCGTCCGGAATGACGGTGACGTCGACCAGTGGGAAATCACCACCATACAGTTGGTCAGCCAGTGCCGGATCGCTGAAGCTCTGCAGCCAGCTCATCGGGTATGGGTACGGTGTTACCTGTCCATGATAGAACAGGATCGGGATCACCAGCGGCAGCTGCGTGTGACCGGCGGCCAGATGGCGCTGCATGGCCGCCACACTGTATCTCAGCAGGCGAAAGGCCATGTTTTTATCGGGGGAGCTTTGGTGCTCGATCAGTGCGTAAATGTAGCCGTCGCCATCACCCGCTTTGAGCGAATAGAGCACGTCGGAATAGTAGGCGCGCAGATCGTCCTCGACAAACGAGCCAGACTCCAGACGCAGGGTGCTCAGATCGCACGCCTTACGCAACGCCGGCGGTAGGTGAACATCCAGAAAGTCGCGGGCGGTTTCCGGGTGCGTCAAAAATTGTTTGAACAGCGCATCGTGCGCAGTGGGTGTCGTTTTCATTGTGGTATCGTAACATGATCCCTCATTTCGCCCTACCCTCGGCGAAACGGTTGGCTTTCTCACATTATAAATAATTCCAGCGATGAGTGGCTGACCATATTATGGATTAATTTTTTTTGGCATTGAGAAACGCGTCAGCCATTGATGACGATATTTTTGTGGCTAAACTACTGATCTGTTCTTCTAATGAACGTTCTCGTTTCTTTCTATGAAGAACCCTTGGTTGGGGGGCCGGTTTTTCATTGTGAGTGGGCTTAATACGGGTTAAGCTATCGGCCTGTTTTTTCTTTACGAAACTGACATTAAATACTTTTTCTGTGTCTCCCTTTTGATTTGGGAAAATAAGTGTTATTTCATCCTCAGAATCTTTGACAAGACAGGCTTTTAGGTGAGTGTCTTTAATGTCATTTTCTAACTCTGACAGCAGGTCGTTGATTTTATCATGTTCAAGAAGAATATAACTGACGCGAAATCGCTTATTAAGATTTCCGTTAACGATAACCGTCATTTTTTCTTTTTCATCAACCACTAATTCAATGTCTCTTATTGCTAACGTACCCACAATATGAGGTGTTATGACAGGCGTTATAGGCGTTTCTGTGGCGGAAGGGGAAGGCTCTATGGTTAAGCCTGGAGTGGTTATTTTTTCTTGATTGTTAACGCCATCATCACCCTTTTCTGACACAAGCTCGTAGCGACATGTAAACGTCCTTTTACCATTGTGTGTCTGTACCTTACCTTTATCCCTGCAAGAGAAAATAATGAGATTGGTGACATCATTGATGTCAATTCTCATTTTTGAAAAATCTGTTTCTTCGAAAGTAAATCTAATTTTATCGCATTGTGTTGAACCTTGGATCCTTAATCCTCCGCTGGAGGTTATTATTCCTTTTTCTATTAAAACAGGTTCCCACCCAGGCATTACTGCAGGGGGTGTTTTGTTTTTTAAAACAGACTCTGAATTATAACATGGATGAATGGGCCAGGGCGGGCCTAAAAAATCAAATAGCACTCGTGAGCCGTATGAATTTTCATAGTAGAACACATCCTTGCCACATTTTTGGCAAGAAGCATTTGGGATAGTGAATGAGATAACTGAGTCGAATTTACTCGTTGTTACTTTATGTTTGGGTGTTTTTATATATTCATGAGACAAATATTCAGCGGCGTGCTCTTCATCAACCGTGATGGGAACAACTCGCCCTCTCATTTTTCTGAATATCGTTATGCTCATTGTCCTGACCTCCCGTTATAAAAATTACTGCGGTTATACCGAGCTGACCAACGTCATCGCTAAGACATTATAGCGCCAGCCAGGCACCGATCCAGCCGCTGTTGCTGTGTTTAGCAGGGGGCATTGTTTTTCCCGTGCCGACTGACGGTAGCGCGGCGGGAAGACGAACAGGGATATGTCATGTTTGCGCAGCACTAACGTGCGGGCATGAACCGATGGACCGCCCTGGAAACGCCCTTTCCGCTTTGTGTTATTTCCGGCAACGCCCCTGCCCTGCCCCGCAGGCACAAGATGTAGCGGTTTATCAGCTGGGTTGAGCCACTACATGTTGTGTTTTAGCCCCATTCCCCCTGCCCCGCGGTGCGGGGCGGTGTCGATTATTTGCTTCCGTTTTCTGGTATATTTCCAGAAGTCGGAAAGAAAATGGATAGGCTGACCGATCACCGGCACGAATTATTTTCCGTGCGCCCTGCCCGCACGGCGGCGATAATTTACTCCAGGGCCGATCGGCGGCGGTGGCAATGCGAATTTTTGGACAGGAAACAGAGAAATTGCGCTACGTGAAATCTGGAAAACTTTCAGGGGTGTTAGTCGACAGTTTTTACGTAGCGCGATCTTCAGAAAAACAGGAGTGATTTATGTTTATGGTCATGCTTGCTGGCGAGGTGATGTTTTTTGCAGGTGCGATTATTGAGATTAACAGGAGCTGATAATGACCTATGGTTCGGCACTTGCCATTGTGGGCACGCCAGTCGGGGAAACGATCCCGATGCTTGCCCCACAAGATTACCAACGCGCACTGTCGTTGCGTTACATGGCCATGACCTACGATGATTTGCCTCGGTATTTACTGGCACCTGAAGTGGCCGGCCTCCTTCACTATTTACCCGACTGGACACAGCATTCCCTTATCAATTTACTCTGGAATACAGGAGCCCGGATCAATGAAGCGTTGGCGCTAAGGCGACGTGATTTTCGTCTCAATGTTGCGATGCCTCATGTGGTATTACGTACTGCCAAGCAACGGCGCACCGGGCGAGGCCGACCTGTGAAAGGTAAATCGGCCAACCGCACTGTTCCGCTTACCGATCCACAATTTGTGGATGAACTCCGTCGATTGTTTGCCAGTACGAAAGAAGAGTTTGAAATTGATGGTGAAACTGGAGAACGTTCGCCATGCCCCATCTGGAAAATCAGCGATCGGGGGGTTCGCAATTGGCTGATAAAAGCGGCCCATCGAGCAGACCGGGAAGGTATAAAATTCAGTGTGCCGGTGACTCCGCACGTCTTCCGGCACAGTTATGCCATGCACATGCTGTATCAGGGAACACCACTGAAAGCGGTCCAAGGGTTGTTGGGGCATGAGAAAGCGGAAAGCACCGAGGTGTATACGCGAGTTTTTGCGCTGGATATTGTTGCCAGTCGTCAGGTGCAGTTTTCCTTACCGACACAAGATGCACTCAGTTTGTTACGTCAGGCCAGCGATCTATGACAGGATCCCTGTCTTTTTTTTAAAAACAGATTGATTTAACCGTCTTTATGCAGGATTATGGTTTTTATTCATATATACTACACAAAGTAGGTGTTTAATGATTTCTGACGCTCACCAAACACAAAAAGTCGCTTTGCGTGCCGAAAAAATGCTGACGGCATTGACTGAGCAGATACACACACAGAAAGAAGAACTGCTGGAAAATCAGTATTTCCAAGTGTATGCCAAAGCTGCAGTGGCCAAATTACCAAAACTGACCCGCGCCAACGTGGATTACGCGGTGAGCGAGATGGAAAGTGGTGGTTATGAGTTCGAGAAACGAGCTGCCGGTTCGTCTACGAAGTATGCCATGACCGTTCAGAATATCGTCGATATCTATCATCACCGAGGGGTGCCAAAGTATCGTGATCGTCATCCTGAGGCGATGACGATTTTTGTCGGTAATCTGAAAGGGGGTGTCTCAAAAACGGTTTCTACCGTCTCACTGGCACATGCATTGCGTGCTCACCCTCACCTCCTTTTTGAAGATTTACGTGTATTGGTCATCGATTTGGATCCTCAGTCCTCTGCCACAATGTTTTTAAATCACACCCGAGCGGTAGGTCTGCTAGAGACAACTTCTGCCCAGGCTATGCTCCAAAATATCAGTCGTGAAGAATTGCTTAATGAGTTCATCGTGCCTTCTGTTGTCCCTGGTGTCGATGTTCTTCCGGCATCTATTGATGATGCGTTCATTGCCTCTGGTTGGGAGGTATTGTGTGCCGAGCATCTGCCCGGGCAAAATCATCACGCCGTTTTACGCGAGAACATCATTGATAAGTTGAAGTTTGATTACGACTTTATCTTTGTCGACAGCGGTCCTCACCTGGACGCATTTCTCAAGAACGCTATTGCTGCGGCTGATCTTTTGATGACGCCTATCCCCCCTGCGCAGGTTGATTTCCACTCTACCCTGAAGTATTTAACTCGCTTACCCGAGCTGATCAGCATCATTGAAACCTCAGGTTGCCCGTGTCGGTTACAGGGCAACATTGGTTTTATGTCTAAGTTATCAAACAAACCGGATCACAAGCTATGTCACAGCCTCGCGAAAGAAATTTTCGGGGGGGACATGCTTGATGCCGCACTGCCACGTCTTGATGGCTTTGAACGGTGCGGTGAGTCCTTTGATACGGTGATATCAGCTAATCCATCTACGTATGTCGGCAGCACTGAGGCTCTGAAGAATGCGCGCTCTGCAGCGGAAGATTTTGCAAAAGCAGTGTTTGACCGTATCGAATTTATCCGAATGAATTGAGGTGGCCCATGAGCACAAAACGTCAGACAATCGGGCGCACCTTTACCGCACCCGTGATTAACAATACGCTGGAGGCGGAGTCCTTCAAACAGGTTTTTACTCTGTCATCAGGCAGAAAAGCTGTATTTACCAAGGTAACTGTGCCAGCGGCGGATGTAGAAACCAAAACGTTTGTTCTCCAGGAGGTCAACGGACGTGATCAGTCTGCGTTGACGCCAGAATCACTCAAAGACATTATGCGTACCATCGCCTTGCAGCAGTTCTTCCCTGCGATAGGCGTCCGCCAGGGTGATCGTATAGAAATCCTGGATGGCTCACGTCGCCGTGCATCCGCTATGCTCAAGCGGGTTGGTCTTGATGTATTGGTTACAGATGAAGTCCTCTCGGTCACGGAAGCCAGGAAGCTGGCCCAAGATATTCAGACGGCCAGGGAACATAATATTCGTGAGGTGGGAATGCGTCTGCTGACCCTTAAACAAAGTGGGCTGACACAAAAAGAAATTGCTGAAGCCGAAGGATTATCTCAAGCCAAAGTTACGCGCGCTCTCCAGGCTGCCAGTGTTTCTGCAGAGTTACTGTCCCTTTTCCCTGTTCAGTCAGAGCTGTCATTTCCTGATTATAAAGTGCTGATAGCGGCTGAAGCGTTGCTGGCCAGCAATAAACGTTTAGCGTCAGAGCTTGTCGACAACATCCGTAGTCAAATCAGCGATATTTGCGCACAGGATTCGCTTGCATCCGATGAGGTTAAAAATAAAATCATCGTTGCAATACGTGAAGAAGCGACATTGTTAGGTGAACAAACCCAGAAAGATGCTGTTGTGACTATCCCGCTGTGGCAGTTCTCTGACAAAAACCGTTATGCCCGCAAGAAGATCCGGGGCCGCATGTTCAGCTACGAATTTAACCGCGTTTCGACTGAACTGCAAAACGCTATCGATAAAGCGATTAATGACGCCTTGGCAAAAAATTTAGAACCGTAAACCAAATTGTTCTCCATACTATTTTTGGTTCTAACTAGCTAATTATAGGGTGTTTTTTATGGGGATTTCACGATGAAATCTCCATTCGTTTCGCTTTCCTCACACCCATGTTTTCTCCTTCGATCTTCCACGAAAAGCAGTTTTTTGCTGCCCCTGCTTACCGAAATCCCTCATATATTCTCCATGCAGAAATCTATTATAACCTATTGTATTTAATATATATAAATTGAAAATTTCACGATGAAATCTCCATGTTTTCAGAAGGTGGCGGAAAGGACCTTGGTTAGGTAGGGAAGCCTACACCCGTTGCCAGCTGTTTGCCTCCGGTCGCGGCGGCGCGTCGAACGCCGCCCACCCGTCATACCGCCACGCGGCCCTTGCCGGCGATACCGGCGCCGCAAAGGGCGCAGGCTGGGCCTGCCCACTCCTCTCTAAATCTTTTTCTTCTGCGGCGTCTGCGTGGTGACGGCCTGTGCCGTCCCCAAACGCTAGTCCGGCGCGGTTGTGTCGCAAAGGAAGATGAACCGCCGCCGGCACACGTTCGCACCCGTTACGGGCGTTCAGCCCGCAACGGCCTTACGCTGCGTCTTTGGCGTCGCCTTTGCGCCCCGCCCTCAAGGCCAGACTTTCGAATGGGTACGGCACCGGCCGGTGTCGCTAACCCTGAAACTGTGGAGGTAGTCCCATGCAACATGCTCACTCTGTCGCGCTGCACGTGTGTGAATCCGATCGTCTGTCATTCCTGCCGTACTTGTTTGCCGATGATTTCCTGCGGGCCGAAATGCAGGTATATGCCATGGCTGATCGCTATCTGCCCGAGTACAACGGCGGTTTCTGGCATTTCATCCGGTTGCCTGATGGCGGCGGTTACATGGCACCCGACATCGATCAGGTGCAACTGATCAATGCCGACAACTGGTTTGATAAAACCCTCAGCGGCGACGCGGCCGGTATCGTGTTGACGTCATTGGTTATCAACCGCCGCTGCTGGTTACACCATGACAAGGGCAACGCCGGGATGGTGAACCTGTATATGCAGCGGGAAGAGGAACTGTGGGCCTACATCGAGACGCACCCCGAGTGTGCCGATATTCGCCGCGCTCTGGACTGACTGAAACTCAAATGCGGGCGGCGATGCCGCCCCTTATTAACGGTTTGAGGACTTATCATGAACGAGATGACAATTGCTGCCTTTATCAAACGTTTACAAGGTTATGCCCCGGAAACCCTATGCTGCGGCACCTTTTGGTTGCCAGATGATTTTTTGTCGATAAATAGCACGTTGACGCCAGAGGAAACCGAAGCAGCGATGCAGTTGGCCACCGAGCGGTACGATGCGGGCATTGGGTATAACTGGGACTACCTCACTGCGATTGTTGAGGATATTGTCAGCGAACGTTGATGGACTATGGCCAACGGGCTGGAAATCGGCCCGTTTGGTGGCAAAGATAAAAGTTAGCCGGCAGCGGCGTTTTCATCCGCGCGTAAACCCCTTGTCACCTGCGGTGACAGGCCGATAAAAGGGCAGGCGGCTGCGCCGCCCCGCTATCGGCCCAGCAATACCCTGGCTGATAAAGGGAAAGTGAGTATGGGTGAACCCTCATCGCAGGGTTGTAAGTCGAGTCGGATCAGTTCCCGCCGAGCGAACCAGTAACCAAACCTGGAGCCGACCATCAGGTTCGCCGCGTGAGAGCAGCTCTATTCCGAACGGCTGGATGATGGCGAAGACACCAGGCGCAATATTGTGGCACTCGTTAATTTTGGGCCTGTTGCCTATCGCTTCGCGCAGAAGGTCCAGCAAGTGCTGACGATCCCAACTCATCGGGATCTGTGGGCGGTAGGGAAGCGTCCGGAGATGGGCTAGCGCTGCGTCTATGTCCGTTTCACTGACAACCAGTTCTTGCTGGCGAGAGCCTAACATATCTAAGTATCTCCTTCGGTTGTGAATACGGGGATAGAGCAGTTAACTATCGTAATTGAACTGGCCTGGAATGGGAATTACCGAGGTAAATCAACCCGTTTTTATGGATTATCTTAAACGCCCTCTTATCTGAAAATACCAATGTGTCGAGGTTTGGCGGTATAGCAGATAGATCACGATAAAACGATACTCCGGGGCGGTGGCCGGCCGCAAGCGCCCGACCATCAGTCTACTCGGCTAGCCATCCGCTTTCGCGGCTGACAAGTCTCGCCGAATCCCTACGGGTTTCGGGCCCTTCGGCTCAGGGCTGCAAGCCAACGTCCAGAGCAGGCGCTTTCAGCAGGCTATCGCCTGCAACGCTTTCACTGTTCGTCGCCCTGGCGACGATCGCTAAGGACGCCCCAACGTTCGCTGTCGCGCCCGCTGTGTCGAGTTGTTCCCTATTCAACCTGCCAGGGTGCTTTAGCCGCAGTAAGTCTTCCCGCCGCAACTGATAACAGCACAACGCCTCGCTTAAACGGCAAGGGGTGTAATGAACTCCACCAAAAACTTTTTCCTCCCTACGGTCATAAAAACTTTTTGTCTCCGCCCCTTGCCGCCGCTCATCGCTGTGCTGAATCAGTTTCCTTGCGACGGCGAATACTCACAGCGGCATCAGTTATCACCCCACGGAGGATTTCAACATGGCTCAACAAAACGTCAAAGGCGCGACAACGAAGCCTACAGCAGCATCAGCACTGAACAACGGTGGTCTGTCTGACGCGCAGGTGTATGACCTTGTTCGTCATGTGCAGTTGGCCTGTGGGGGCCGCACTACCGGCACGATGGCACCGCCGTCTGTTCCGGCACTTGCTGAGTATTTCGTTCTGGCAGAAGGGGATTTTGATTCGCTGGCCGTCTGGGTCGTTGATGGCTGGCCTGTTGCCGCCAGTGACGAAGCCAACTGGACGCACTGGCAGATCGTCGAAGAGAAGTAAAAAAGCAGGGTTTCCCCTGCTCCATACCGCCGGATTTGACGCCCGTCTTACCGGCTTGACCGTAATAACTTTTGGAGAGAAATCACATGTCTAACATCAATACTAAAGCACCAACCAAAGCAAAATCAACCCCGAAAAAATCCACGACTAAAGCAGCGGCGTCAAATGACTCAACTCAGTTTGTTGAGGAGACGTTGGCAAATGCCCCGGTTGAAGTTGTCATGCTCAAGCAATTGGCGAAAACCAGCCTGAACGCCCGTAAAACTCCGGCAACGGCCGCAGACATTGAGGGACGGGCGACCAGCATTGAAGGGGTAGGCGTACTGCAAAATCTCGTTGTATTCCGCATGGTTGATGGCCAGTTTGGTGTCGCCGCTGGCGAAACCCGCCGTTTGGCGCTCAACCTGCTCATGGAACAAGGCCGGTCAGCGGTGGGAGTGCCGGTTACGCCAGAATTTCCGGTTGTGGTCAAAGTGGTCGATGAAGACAAAGCCCGTGCGATTTCTTATGCCGAGAACGGACAGCGCTCAAACCTGACGCCTGCCGACCAACTGGCGAACTTCCGTGATATGGCGGAAGACGGGACGCCGGTTGAGCAGATCGCGGCAATTCTCGGCTACCGCACCGCGCATGTTAAGAAATGCCTCAAGTTGACCACCGTCGCACCGCAGCTACAAGAACTGCTGAAAACCGACAAAATCACACTCGACCAACTGGCTGCATTAGCCGCGACCGATGACCATGAGCGCCAGATTCAGGTGTGGAATAACGCCAAGCACTACGAACCCCGCCAGACAGTGAAAGCACTGCGCGAGAGTGTGCTGACTGACGAAGTGGCGGCGGCTGATAGCAAACTGGTGGCGTTTGTCGGACTGGAAGAATACAAGGCCGCGGGCGGTGAAACTCGCGAAGACCTGTTTGCCGAGAGTGTCATTCTAACCAATCCCATTCAGCTAGAAACGCTGGCGATCGCCAAATTGCAGGCGGCGGCAGACGCAGCAGCGAAAAGCGAAGGCTGGGCATGGGCGCTGGGGCGCTATAACGAAGTGAGTTCTTGGGGAGAGGATGAAAAAACATTTTCTATCATCCGGTTATATCCAAAACTCTCCGACGTACAGCGTGAAGAAATTAAACAACTGGAAGCAGAGCAAGAGCGTCTGGAAGACCAGCTCGAGGGCGCTGATGCTGATGATGAATGGGAACATTTGCCGCATATAGAGCAAATCGAAGCGCGTATTGACGAGATCAATGAAGACGCTGAAAGAAATCTTTGGGCTGATGAAGTCCGGGCTAAGGCCGGTGTGATTGCCTATTTGAAAGACGGCAAAATCCGTCTTCAACGCGGCGTCATGAAGATGGACGACATCAAGCAGGAAAAAAAGGCTGAGCGCGAGAAAGCCAACGAAAGCACTCCTCCGTTAGAACGCGGGTTGTCACAGGCGCTGGTCAGCAGCCTATCGGCTGAACGTACCTTGGCGGTCTCAGCGTCATTGGCGCAGAACGCTTCTGTCGCTCTCGCGCTGCACACCTTTACGCTGGCCAATCGTATATTCGGTAAAGGTTATTCCAGCGTGATGCACACAACGGTGGAGAGCCAGCGCAGCACCTGCCTGAAACAAGCCGAAGATGCAGGCATTGAGAACGGCCTCGCTAACCAAAAATTAACTTCGCTGCATGAACACTGGTTGAGCCGATTCCCGCAGGAATGGGCTGCAGGCTTCGAATGGTTACTGGCGTGGTCACAGGCCGACGTGCTCGCTCTGCTGGCTTACTGCGTCTCTCAGGGGATCGATGGGGTTAGCGCCCACCTTACTGAACAGCGCGTGAGTCAACGTCTGGCCCCGGTCGAGAAGGCGTTGAACTTCCAAATCGGGGATTGGTGGCAACCTACTTCTGCTAATTTCTTCTCGCGGATCAGTAAAGAGCAAATCGTGGACGCGCTCAACAATGCGGACAAAACCGGTAAAGCCCGTGATGCGGAGAAATTGACGCGTAAAGAGGCCGCTGAGTTTGCCGGGGCGGTGTTGAAGGACAGTGACTGGTTGCCGGGGTGCATGGCATCTTTTGACGCGCCGCAGGAAAGCGATGAAAGCACCGGTAATGCTGATGCTGCCGATATTGATGACACCGCCAATGATAACGTTGCCGCCTAACTGACAGGGAGCTGCCGCCGCAAGGCGGCAGAACAACAGGATGAATAATCAAAAATTGAGCCTTGCGCAGCTAACCGTGATGAGTGCGAGCGATTTGGAAGAATACCGGAACCGGGGCAGGGAATGGCGTCGCCAGTTGAATAATGTTGTGCTCGGTGAGTTGGCGCTGCCGGAGGGCTGGGTGGCTAACGCCGAAGAGGCGTGCGAGTTCTGCGGTCAGGTGCCGGTTGTGTGCCGGATCAGCCCGAAGGGTGACGATGTTACCGCGATATTTCTGTGCAGCGCAGGCGCTGAGGTCGCGGGATGGTCGGCAGTGCTTCCGTACCAGGGAGATAGTTTGTCTACAAACCAGGGTAACCGTATTGCCTGGTTGCATACTGCCGATAACTTTGACCCGGAGACGGTGAATCAGGTACTGAAGACCGTCGGCGAATATTATCGGAGCGGGTTTAACCAGCCGGTGCAGTTGGCGGCGGCTCTGCGTATGGGAGGGCTTTGCGTATGATCCCGAGTAATCGTGCGTTGGTACCTGTCAACGAATACCAGCAAGCCGCCGTTCATGCTGTGGTGCTGGTCGAACGCAAGAAAGAGCAGGGGAAGCGGATCGCAGCATTTCCGTATGCCAAAGCCTTCTTCAAAGTGCTGAACAACGGGCGGGGGCAGATTCGAGCCAACGACATCCGCCAAATATCGTCCAACTATTTCCCGGAAGAGCTGGGTGGCGCATCGATTGCGCAATATATTGAGGCGCTGGACAGGCTTATTGAGAGCGGTGGTCAGTATAGTCCGCTGCCGTTGTCCGGAGACGTAGCGGCAACCCTATTCCCCGCCTATGGCGAACTTTGCCGCGAAAGGCGTGAACGCAAGTGGGATATGCAATCCGAGCGGAAACATCGCCGGCGATCGCGGGAAGAACAGCAGAAGCGCCGGCGGTATCAGAACCGATTGGCGCAGGCCGAAGTTGAGTTGGCATTTTCTACCCCGTCCACGGTTGGGGCGTGGTATGCGTACTGGAGTAAACAGGACATTTACGAAGACGATCTGACCGAGGGTTTTTTCGCATGGTTCGAACGGTGGCCGTGCATGGCTGGCAGTAAACTCATGCACTTCAAGAATGATGCTCTTTGGAGTGTCATGGAAAGGCTGAAGGGGTTTGAAGGAGATTTGTCTGAAGCTGAGCGGGTATTCAATTCGCTGTTAGTACCGAACAAATTACCGTTTGATGAGGTGTAGGGATGACACATAACGAGTTGAATGCCGTAGCCGTAAGATGGCTTAAACGCCCAGAAAGTGCCAATGGTCCGGGTTGTCAGGTTGCTTTGACAGAGGTCGGCGTACTTTATGGAGGTGAACGAGCCGATGCCTTTGGATATAGCTGGGGCTTTGATGGCGGGTCGGTCGTTGTTGAGTCGAAAGTTAGCCGTTCTGACTTTCTCGCCGATCGGGCAAAACCACATCGTAATGGTACAATTTCGGGCATGGGTACTTATCGGTATTATATTTGCCCTGAGGGTTTAATTGATATCAATGATTTACCACACGGTTGGGGACTTTTATGGGTGAACAAACGTGGACATGTCAAATTGAAAGCAGGGCACATCTGCTGCTACAGGGTTATGGGATATCGCGGTCGAGATATTACCCCATTTTGGCAGCATACCGCTGATCTACGGTTCGAGTTGGATATGCTGGCTCATGCACTGGTGCGGTTCGGTGATCCAGAATAAACCAAAACATTGGTTCGTGAGGCTCATCGGGTTCAGAATCGATTGACGAAAGAAATCAATGAGCAGAAAGAGAAGCTGAAACAATACAGCCATGATCGTTATCTGCTACACCTTTACCAAGAACGGTATGGGGTTATATTGAATTAACAATAGGGGAAATTAACTCCATGCGAATTCAGGGCATATTTATTTGGATCGAGGGCGCGGTTGGTTTTGTACTTTACCTGCTTTTGGAGACGACCATTCGGGATGTCTATCCAGTCCTTGCGCGTAGCAGTGATACATGGCAATCGTGGGCGTTTCCCGTGATTGTTTGCGTGCTGGCCATCGATGTCGGTGAGACAGTGCGACACCGCCGACATTTCAACGGGCCGAAAAAGAAGCATAAAAAACAACAAGGCGCCTGACGGCGCCTTTCTCTTGTCTGCTTCCAGCGCGGCCCTCTTCCTCATTTCTTTTCATCGTTTTGTGGCACGATGCGGCCCAGGGTTTTGCTGTACTCCCGGTGTATCTTCAGTCTTTCGAAAAAATAGTCCTGCAGGTGAGTAGGTTGGGTGGCGGCTACTTGTTCGGCGATCACTGGCTGGTTATAGCGTTCTTTGAATGCGACGCCAGCTGCGTCTTTATCGACGTAGAGCTTGTCCATTTCTTCTTTCGTTTTGTTCGCCAGGTTAAACGACATGATCGGTTCCTCCAGATCATTCCCGTCATTATACCCGGTTGCTCGGTCACTGCCGCTGCAGGGGCATCAATTGCCGGCAGTGCACCAGGTTCCGTAGAAAAAACGACAATATCTGGAACTGGGGTCGGTGGCCGGCCGCAAGCGCCCGACCATCAGTCTACTCGGCTAGCCATCCGCTTTCGCGGCTGACAAGTCTCGCCGAACCCCTACGGGTTTCGGGCCTTTCGGCTCAGGGCTGCAAGCCAACGTCCAGGGCAGGCGCTTGCAGCAGGCTGTTTGCCTGCGCCGCTTTCACTGTTCGACGCCTGGGCGACGATCGCTAATGACGCCCCGGCGTGTCGCCGTGTCGGGTGTGTTCCTGCTCATCTCACCGGTGGCTATCCCTCATCGGCCCTTACGCCGGCCGCTTTTGTAGCACCGTCGCCCGTGTGCCCTCAAGGGTGAAATACACGCCGCAAGCGGCGCCCTTGCTGTCCCCCGTTCGCGTCGCTACTGCAGCTTTTTGCCGCGCCAGGTTCCGACGAGAGATAAACCAACCACCGAAGAGGGATGCCAGCATGAACACACAAAACGTCAACGTCAAAACCGCCACGCAGGAACACTCTGAAAGATATGGGGAAGTGAACCTGTGCCCGGTCGATGATATTGAACCGTGGGAAAAGCCCGGAGTGAAGTACCCGGAGGCAATCAGAGCCTTGGATATGGAGCTTGTCTATTTGAAAGACATGAACGAGTCGTATGCCGAAAATATTTTGGCGGATGATGCACTTGAAGAGGCACTTTACGAGATCTTCAGGAGAATGACTGAATGGGCCGCAGGGGGTTCGGTGGTGTACTCTAATGATGAAAAGCCGAAACTCGATTATGAAATCATTCAATATTGGGTCAAAGCACAGCAATGTACCCGCGAGTGGTTTGGTGCCATTGGTGAAAGAGCGGTTGAACATGCGCGGTATCGATTGGACCTTACTCTGAGAGTCGAGAACTCATACAGATAAAGTACTTTTGTGCTTTGCAAAAGGTTTAAGTATGCCCATTATGGGGATATAATGTCCCCAAGTAAAGGATAGTAACTTGAGGTGATATGGACGCATTATTTGTCGAGTTACCGCCGTTTGAGCGGCACCGCGCTGAGTACCTCACCGATGATGAATTTCGTGAATTTCAGCAAATGCTGCTGAAAAACCCGGAGTGTGGCGATGTTATCAAACATACCGGGGGATTACGTAAAGTACGTTTTGCCGACTCGAGGCGGAACAAGGGCAAGCGGGGCGGGATACGGGTGATTTATTACTGGTATCTGGAAAAATCACATTTCCTGTTGTTTACCCTGTACGACAAAGACCAGAAAGATGATCTAACCAAAGCTCAACAGGATCTGTTGCGCGGAATGCTTGAACAGGCGAAGAAAAGAGGTAAATCATGACTAAACGTGACATTTTTGCCGAATTGCAGGAAGGGATGGATGCCTGGGGCGAGTTCAATGAAGGAAAGAAAACGCTGCGTACTCACCGCGCAAGCATTAAACCGGTATCTATGACGCCAGCAGAGGTGAAAGCAGTACGAGAAAAGCTGAAGCTGTCACAGGCCGTTTTTGCGCAGTATCTGCATACCGGTGTCACCACATTGCAAAACTGGGAGCAGGGGCTGGCGAAACCCAATAAACAGGCCGTCTTGCTCATCAAAATGGTCGATAAGAACCCGCTAACGTTGAACGAGCTGGCGACGTTGTAGCGTCAGCGTCCGTTAAAGCTGATTTAAGCCACCAAAAAGGAGTTTGATATGTCCAGTCGTCAGATTTTACTTAGCCTTATCTGGTGCGTGGCATGCGTATACGGCGGGTATTTCCTTAATAAATACTATTTTGGTGAGGCAAATCCTTATGTCTGGGGGGCAACCGCGCTCATCATCGTTACGGCTTTATTCTTGCGGGTTACTTCCTCAAAAGGAGACTAATGATGTCGAAACTTGTAGCGCAACCTGTCAGCGATAAAGAACCTGATCTATTGATCGATGACGAAAACCACCCCCTAAAAGTACAGGATCTGGCAGGTAAAGTGCTGGCAAGTATCAGTCCCGATGATACCGGCTGGACCCATGCCCAATTGCTGGCGATTGATATCGACAGCATGGCGCCCGAAGGATGGGATGCGTACCTGGGTGACGAATGGATAGGCAGTTCTGAAATATAAGCGGGGAACGCCTCGCTACAGGCAGCGATAACATGGCGCTGCTTCTTTTGCACCTGCAGAAGAAAAGGCAACAGAACATCATCGAGAGACGGCGCCTGTGGCGCCGTTTGTCGTAGTGTGGCCCCGTATAAGCTGATTAGGGCTATCTGATTGAGGTTATCCTGTTCGGCCTTGCTTCTTCCTCGTATTAATAGAAAACCTCTTTGATTTGCAAAGCCAGGATATGTCCTTTGTTATCGATTGCCGGTGTGCCAGGGACATCAGGGAAAACTACATGGCCTCGTGCTTCCTTCGGTAGCCGGCCGCAAGCGTCCAGCTATCGAGCCCTACTCGACTAGCCATCCGCGTGCGGATGACAAGTCTCACCGAACCCGCGAGCGGTTTCGGGCCTGTCGGCTAGGGTCTGAAAGCCAACGGCAACGGCGAGGGCAGGCGCTTGCAGCAGGCTGTTGCCTGCGCCGCTGTCACTGCTCCCGCTGATGGCGGGAACGCTAAGGACGCCACGTTGTTCCGCCGCGTCGGGTGTGTTCCTACTCGCGGTTCGTCCGGTGCTTATCTCTCGGCCAGTCCCCTCGCAGGGCTTAAACGTAGCACTGCCTGGTCATCCCTCAAGGGGTGAAATGCACTCCGCCAAAAACTTTCCTCCCTCTGGTCAGAAACTTTCCGTCTCCGCCCCTTGAGCTCTGCCTGCGGCCGCACTCCGTTCGCCCTTGCCGCGAGAGAACTCACCGAGAGATGACATAACCACCAAGGAGAAAACCAGCATGAACACACAGAACGTCAAGACCGCCGCTCCTGAATCTTCCGAAAGATGGGAGGCGAAAGCGAGTCTGTTTGAAACTCAGGCGCTGGGCCGTTACAGCGTCAAATTTTCAGCGCCCTGCATCGGGGGCGGCGTCACTCTCAATTGCAGTCATGTGACCAATGCAGTCAATGCTTTTGACGCCGTAGTGCGCTTTACACGCGAAACCCATGCGGTCGATTGCATCGTGTATGACGTGGAGCAAACCGAAGAAGTGCGAGCCGTATGTGTGAGCACAACAGATTATCGCTTTGTTCAGCGGGGCTATATCTGGCTTTGCCTCGATACCGGCGTGATTGTCGATGTTTCGCAGGATGGCAGTATGCGACGCGGCGATGATGGGCAACCGATCCCCGCTTTTGGCAAATTAACCCGAATTTAATCGGTGAATTACCACCTTAACCCGAAGGAGAAATCAATGTATCAGACTCAGGAAATGACCACAGAAAACCGCATGAATTGGGACTACAGCGCAGGCGCAGAAGCGGCTTATTGGCAACAGCGTGAGAAACAGGCACGTACTGACGTTGAAGAGATCACGCTGCAAAAATTCATGGACGCGATTGCTGTGATGTATCCGCGTGACTGGTGCGGGGATGTTAATTGCGAATCTTTCAAGCTGGCAGAGATGTACTGCGGGGAAGTGACCGAGATTTTCGCGAAAGTGGGTGAGCGTTATTTCAAATTCCGAGATGTGGTGTCGTTACCGCATAACGCCATTTTGGCGCGGATCGATAAGGAGGTTCTGAGTCGGGAAGTGCAAGCCCGGAAATGAAAAAAGCAGCGTTTCCGCTGCTCTCTCGTGCCGGTTTACCCCTGAGAAAGTTAGACCGGCGCTCAATCAAGTGACACGGAGATAACCATGAAATCAATTGAAGCATCAATCATGACAGTAACAGAGGCGTATGTAAAGCAACTGACTGAAGAGGCTGAAGGCGTCAAACGTCAGCAGCGGATCGCACGCGGCAGTATTCCGGCCGGTGACGTCGACCGCGATTTACGGGCCTTGGGTCGTCATATTGCAGGTTGCGCCCGTAAGGGTAAATCAGTGCATGTTCCAGCTATGTGCGTCAGTGAATGGGGGCATGTTCTGCGTGCTCTTGAGTTAACACGGGCGATGGCCTGATAACGCGAGCCGCCCCAGAAAAGGGGCGGCTATTCACCGAATCGGAGCATGCCGCCATGTTAACTTTAAAACCACTGCTGCAGGTAAATGATGGAATTCAATACTGATTTTAAATCCCCGTCGGTCGGGTTGGGTTCTAAAAGGCCAGAAAAAAAATCTGATGGCCAAGTGTTCTTTACTGCGCCTATTTCCTCTCCGAAATCTGTCATCGCTGCGCCGCTCGAAAAAGTGGCCTTTCAACAGCATTCCGAACACAAGAAGAGGATTCCGCAGACAATCATCAAACCGGCGCTGGCCAAGGTCGATCCGCGAAAACAATTTTTGACCATTTTTCGTGAAACTGCCCGAAATCATCATCGTTATGAGGTGTTCAGCGATTTTGTGAAGCTATCTGCCTGTGCCCTTGAAAATGCATGCCTCAAGTCGCCGGTCATCGAGGAGGAGTATCTGGCTACCGTCAGGTGCTATGAAAAGGCCGACGCAGTGCGTATGAGCAACCTGCTGGCTTGTCTTGTGTTGGGCCTGGAACAGGGCATGTGTGACTTCCTGGGAAGCCTGTTTATGGAGCTTGAGCTAGGCAGCAATAGCATGGGGCAGTTTTTTACGCCCTTTCATATTTCTGAGTTAATGACAGGTCTCGTTGCCGGGGATCGCATAGCTGAGTTGGAAAACTCACCCTATATCACGCTCAGTGAGCCAACTTGCGGCGCCGGTGGGATGGTCATCGCCTTTGCCAAGCATATGCTTGAAAGTGGTTACAACCCGCAAACTCAACTAAGAGCCGACTGTGTAGACATCGATCAGGTCGCGGCCCGGATGTGTTACATCCAGTTGTCATTACTGGGTATCCCGGCGAGGGTAGTGATTGGCAACTCCTTAACACTGAAATACCAGCGGGAAATGTATACCCCCTTTTGGTATCGGGTGACGTCTATGCGCTGGCCGATGTATCAACAATAACTAAGGCAGGCAGGGGATACCTTGCCTGATAAGCCATACCGGATAACGATGAAATCTACACATTGCCGGTGTTGGGGAAATTCACAACGCAATGCGGGCCAAAGGGCAAACACTAAGAGGGAACGACGCCTGCGGCGTCGTTCTTCTTACCTGGCCTCTTCTCAGGCAGTTTTCTCGTCTCTATCATCATTTTTTCTTGTGCCGGCGATGACTTTTCCGGGGACTTATTCATGTGCAGGCAGTGTATTAGGTTCGACAGCAAAAGCCATAACGTCTGGGGCGTTGGCTGGCCGCAAGCGACCAACCATCAGCCTACTCGGCTAGCCATCCGCTGCACGGCTGACAAGTCTCGCCGAACCCGCAAGCGGTTTCGGGCCTTTCGGCTCAGGGCTGCAAGCCAAAAGCCAGGGCAGGCGCTTGCAGCAGGCTGTTGCCTGAGCCGCTTTCACTGCTCCCGCTGATAGCGGGAGCGCTAAGGCCGCCCCGACGTTCCGCCGTGTCGGGTATATTCCAGCTCGCTACCTGGCGCATATCTTTCTGTCAGTCTTCTCGCAGGGCTTAAACGTAGCACTGTCTGGTCATCTCTCAAGGGGTTTTAATTCACTCCGCCAAAAACTTTCCTCCCTGCGGTCAAAAACTTTTTGTCTTCGCCCCTTGAGTTCTGCCTGCGGCCGCACTCCGTTCGCCCGTGCCGCGAGATGACTCACCGAAAGATAGAAATAATAACCCGAGGAGAAAAACAGCATGAATACACGAAACGTCAACGTCAAAACCGCCACAAAAAAATCTACCGAAAGAATTGATGAAAAAATCATTTCTGTTGAGGCACGAGCGAAAAAAATCATTGTCGTTGGCCAGGTTGTTAGCACCGAACTTTATGGGTTGGGAAGAGGGGTTGTCTGCTCAATTAATGGTGAGCAATCTCAATACGGTCAAGATAAAAATGTGAATGGGGTTATCCGGCAGGGTGGTGGAAACGCAAATTTTGATATTGCATTTTTTAATGGCGAACGTTCACGGCTCATTCCTGAGTGCATTTTACGAAGTGCGCAATGGTCTATTCATGAAGAGGTCGCCACGGCTGATGCAGTAAAAATGGCCATTGAATATACCGATGTGATCACAGAAAAAAAAGCGGAAGAAGAGAGATTGGAAAACGAAAGGTTTTCCAAGGAAAAGGAGAGGGTGAAAAACTTACCTGAGTATAAATTATTGCAGACTGATGAGCTCGGGGCAAAGGGTGTAGCCATTAACATAAGAAAAGAACTCAAAGCTGCACATCCAAAAGTTAAGTTTTCTGTTCGTAAGCGGGATTATGATTGTGTGTATATTGGCTGGACAGATGGGCCAACAGAAAAACAAGTTCGAGAAATTACCGACAAATATAAGTATGGTCGCTTTGATGCAATGCAAGATATGTATGAAGACAATAGCTCTCCGTTCAATGAAGTTTTTGGCGGAGCTAAGTACGTTTTTACACAACGGGAACGATCAGACGCACTTATCAAAAAAGCGTTATATATTGCATTGGAAAAATACGGCAGTGAACTTATTACTAAGGAGTGCACTCTAGAAGTGTGTATTCTGGCGAAGTTGAACGGTTATTCCGGGGGAACGTGAACGCGTTATTTCCTAACGCGCCCTAACTTCTTCTTATTACACCGACCGTTCACTTTCAGTCAACCTGTGCCAGTCGTTTTCTCATCGACTCACCTTTCATTTCCAGCCGGTGGGAGTTATGCATCAGACGATCAAGGATCGCGTCTGCCAGTGTGTTATCACCAACGCAACCGTACCACTCATCCGTTGGCAACTGGCTTATCATCACCGTGGCGTTCTTTCCGTATCTGTCATCCATCAGTTCCAGCAGATCGTTACGCTGCGCTGGCAGTAGCGGCTCAAGACCCCAGTCATCCAGGATAAGCAGTTGCGTTTTTGACAGTTGAGTCAGCTGCTTCCGGTAACTACCGTCTGCGCGGCTGTGCGTCAGCTCTACCAGCAACCGGCTCAGTCGCCAGTACTGCACGCTGTAACCCTGCTGGCAGGCGTTGTTGCCCAGAGCACAGCCCACATAAGTTTTGCCGCAGCCGCAGGGGCCGGTTATCAGCAGGTTCTGCCCCCTGACCACCCATTCGTTCTGGCTTAGCTGAGCGATCCGCGAACGCTCCAGGTTTCTCGCTGGCTGGTAGTCGATGTCGTGGACCGAGGCTTCAAGCCTTAGCCGGGCTTTTTGTAGCAGACGTTTCTGTTTACGTTGATCCCTTTCGAGAGATTCGCGCGTGACCAGCAACGCCAGTCTTTCCCTGAAGGAGAGCTCTTCGTAAGTGCCGGGTTGCTCCATCTGTGAGGACAGCGCCGCCGCCATTCCCGTCAGTTTCATTTCTGTCAGCTGTTTCATCAGCGTGTGTGGCATTATCGGGTTCCCTGTTTCAGTGGAAGTGGCGTGGGCCACGGATGTTTTCATGTTCCTGAGGAAGCTCCTGGGACGGATGCAGATCTTTGTCCGCTGGAACCAGGTCGCGGTTATTCTTCAGGATCGACTTTATCTGCTTCAGCCGGGTCAGCCCCTCAGCGTTAGCCAGCCGGCAGCTGTTGTTGACGCGCTCTGAAGGATACTCGCGCGTCAGACTCAGCAGCCCCAGACACAGGCGATAGGCCTGTTCAGGATGCGCTTTTTCTGCCAGACGTCCGCTGACCCACGCGAGGGTGTCGGAGCCCACACCGGCCGCCCAGCTTTTGAGCCGCTCTGGCGTCCATTGCTGATGGTGGCGATGGCGTTCTGGCATGTGCTCTGCAGCGGTACTGTTACCCGGATGAAGGCGACGTGGGTGACTGGCGATCATCTGTCCGTCAGACCAGACTTCAAGCAGGTTGTCGAAGGCATGAAGCTCCACCATTTTACCGACGTGCTGATGGGGTACTGAGTAATGATGCTGTTCATATTCAACGTGATAATCGATATTCACTTTCGCTTTTTTGATGTGCCTGTAGCGCCACGGCTGTACCGGTAACGGTCTGAGCGCGGGGCTGTCCAGCCTTTCGAAGGCTTCCCGGCGGTTGCCCGGTAGTTTTTTGAAGGGCCGTTCGTTGAGTTCGGTTACCAGCGTACGGATACAGTGGTTCAGTTCGGCGAGCGAGAAGAAGACCTGGTGCCGTAGCCGGGCCAGGATCCAGCGCTCGACGATCTGAACGCCAACTTCCGCCTTCGGCTTGTCTCTGGGTTTTCTGGGCCGGGCCGGTATCACCGCAACCTGATAATGCTCCGCCAACTGCTGGTAGGAGGGATTCAGTTCAGGATCGTAACGACAGGCTTTGCTAACCCCGCTTTTCAGGTTATCCGGAACCAGTATTTCGGGGACACCACCGAAGAACTCCAGCATCCTGACGTGGCTGAGAAGCCAGTCTGGTAGCGCTTGCGTATAGGTAGCCTCCGCGAAGGTGTAGTTTGATGCGCCCAATACCGCCACGAAGATCTGCGCCTGCCGGCATTCACCCGTCTCAGGTGAGATAACCGGCACCGTGGGTCCACAGTAGTCGATAAAGCATTTTTCACCGGCGAGATGCTGCTGGCGCATGGAGCGTTTCTGTGACTGGCACCAGGCCTGGTAGCGGCAGCAGAACTGCGAGTAGCTGTACGCCCGGACGGGCATCCGCTGGCAGTATTCCTCCCACAGAAGGTGGCGAGTGACACCTTTTTTACGCAGCTCCATATGGATTTCAGCCCAGTCAGGATCCTCCAGCGCGCCAGGACGGCTGTCAGACTCAGGATATAGCAGACTGGCAAGTCGGGGCTCTGACATCCCCTCAGGGAGTGGCCAGGAGATCCCTGAGGCCTCAAGACGTTTGAGCATTTTCTGGATGGCGCCCGTGCTGACATCAGCGCACTGGCTTATCTGGCGGAAGGACAGGCCGACTTCAAAACGCAGCCTTAAAATTTCATGGATTTTACGCATTGCGATTCTCTTGTTTGGCATATATCACCCCCTGGAATGAAAGGGATAGATATAGCATCAAAAATCAATGCGTTAAGAATGGTTCTGGCGACGTGAACGGCAATTCCGGTCGGGTGAACACCGATTCTGGCAAAATGAACAGTGATTCTGGTCATGGTGCAAAATCGAGGTATTTTCCGCCGGAATACGCGTTCACGTAAAACCAGAAACTGCGTTCACGTTCCGCCAGAATGGGGGTTCACGTTGGCCAGAATATGCAATGCCTTCGTTGATAAGTATTTTCCACAAACAAGGGAGTCAAAATGATGTTTACACCCGTTGATTATGATTTTGCGCCAGGCAAAAACCTCAGTGACTACGGCCTGGAGGCCAGCATGGCGTTCCCTTTTGCATCCGCCGGCTTTGATGGTAATGTGCTCAGGCTTGTTGCCGGCGATGTGGCCGGAGGGGAGCTTATCATTCACACTGACGCGGGAACCCCGGGTACCGGACTGAAGCTGAAGGTAAAAAACGCGAGAGGAAATGCCACTACCGGTTGGAATGCGAACACACTGATTAGCAATGAATATGTCGATACCACAACGGTCGGTAACGGGGCCGTCATTATATCCGTCCGGTATGGCGAGACATTTGAATTCACGGGATACAGCCTGGTTGACGGCTAGACTCCATATCCGGTTTCCGGCACAGACATCCTGAGTACCGGGGCTGTGCCGGAAGCTGGTAAACGTCAGTTATTTTTTCAGTAAACCCGCCATCACAGCCGCTTTACAGCCGTGTAAATAAACGACCTGCGGTCCGTCGGAGAGTCTTTTTCAAATCTAAAAAAGTAGTGACCGTCCGCCGCGCAGCAGATGCCAGCGTAACAAAAACAGCGGCGAACATATTGTTAAGGAAGATGAATATGATTCAGATAAAAAGCACGGCATTTAAAGAAACCGCGCTCCTAGTTCTTGTGCTTTTCCTGTCCGGGTGTGCGACCACCTTACCACCGACCATTGTGAAGAAAACAGCTCCCCCGGCTGAGGTGCCTGAAAGAAAAGTCTGTTCCGGTCAAAAAGGGACGGTATTCCTGATTGCAAGCTCATCGCAATATGATGAGCACGTCATCCCGGAGATTGAGACGGCGTTTTCCCGCCAGTGCTACGCGGTTGACAAACGATATCTCGACCAGAAGCCTACCAGGCTGGGTTACGTCAATACGGATGAAAAGCGGGCCCGGACCCTCATTAATGCTCTCAGTGATCGCAACGTGCACTACCTCTGGTTTGTCAGGGGTGGCTCGGGGGGGCTCAACCTTTACCCTGCCCTGCATGCAAGCCGGCAGCGTATTTCAGCCTCAACGCCGAAAATCCTCATCGGCTTCAGTGACGTAACGGCCATTCACAGCTTTGTCAGTCATGAGCTGAACTGGCCAGGCGTGCATGGCGTGGTGGCGTCTTATAATAAAGAAATGCATGAGATTGATAACAGTAAAAAACTCAGCATGAACAACAGTCTGAATGAAGTCTTTGAGGCCCTGTCTCACGGGGTTAATTACACCGGCATCGAGCCGATGAACCGTCAGGCAGCAAAAACAGTGAGTGGTAAACTGGATGGCGGGAACCTGACCCTGGTTCAGTCTCTGTTTTCCACAGTCTATGAGGGCAGCTATTCAGATAAAATTATGATGCTGGAAGATACGGGGGTAACGCCTAAACAGCTTGACCGCACCCTGCATCAGATAGAGTACAGCCGGAAATTTCACCCACGCGGTGTTATTTTTGGTCAGTTTTACGGCCTGAATGCCAGCGACGAAGAAAAATCGCTTTACCGGTATGTGATAAAACAGTTCGCCGGGCGCGTTAACTATCCGGTTTATTATTACCCGGAATTCGGGCATGGTGAAACTAATCAGCCATTTATTCTGGATCATCACGCCAGTATTTTATGCAGCAGCCTGTCCCGGTTGTGCAGCCTGACGCAGACTCCTGTAAATGAATAACCTGAATGCGATATGGCAGTGCGATAACGGGCACTGTTGCAAAGAACAAAGAACCGGGGATCACGCGAAAAACATTATACCGGCATATTTCACCAGCATGGGAACTGCGGACTGACGGAAAGAAACTGCTCAATCAGCTCTGAGTTATGGGGGCGGATAGCCAGTGCCCCCCACTTCTGACCTTTCGTGCAGTTATCTTCTGAAAATGACATGGACGCTCATCATGCGCACAGGCAAAAATTTCATTTTCACTTAGCGTGAGCCGACAAAATTTGATTGCGAGCCAGCGGCGATAAATGCGAGTCCATTTGCAGTTATTGTGAGTCTGCACCAGATTTCAGTTGCAGTTAATGTGAGCCAAAATTTGCGCTGATTGCGAGTCCGACTGTTTTCGATTGCGAGCCGTTACACCTATCAGTCAATGACTGCCCTGCCCCTCGACGCAAAAGATTAGTGGCGGATTTGTGCCAGGTCGTCAGCGGTCAGCCCGGTCATTTTCATCACCGCGTCGCGATCGAGGCCGTTGGCCAGCATGGTACGGGCAACTTCGAGTTTGCCTTCATTGCGACCTTTCTCAATACCGCGTTGTTCACCCAACTGGATACCTTTCTGGATACCTTGTTCGATACCCTTCTCGATACCTTTTTGTTCAAGCTGTTGTGCGATGGTCATCAGTTCCTCCTCGTGTTGCGGAACCCGCAGGGCCAGTTCGCGGACAAATGCCTCTGCATTCGCCGATTCACCGGCCTGGATAATATAGTGTATCAGCGAAATCACCTGTGGCGAAGAGAGATAGCCGGCCAGCAGAATGGCGGACAGTCTGTCGGTCAGTTCGGCCAGGTCGCGCTGACGAATATGTTTCTGCAGCAGAGTCAGTGCGGCCATGCTGCGGTGACCCATAATCTCTTCGTCGGGAATGACGGTCACATCAACCAACGGAAAATCGCCGGTGTACAGTTTCCCGGCCAGCGTTGGATCATCAAACTCCTGCAGCCAGTTGGTCGAGTAAGGGTACGGGCTGCGTTTTCCTGTGTAGAACAGTACCGGAATGACCAGCGGCAGCTTTTTGTGGCCGGCGTCGAGGTGACGCTGCATGGCGGCGACGGCATAGCGAATGAGGCGAAACGCCATGTGCTTATCCGGGCTGGACTGGTGCTCGATAAGCACGTGCACGTAACCGTCAGCGCCGTCGGTGGTTTTCAGGCTGTAGAGCACGTCGCTGAAATACTGGCGCAGGTCATCTTCGACAAAGGAGCCGGACTCCAGCTTCAGCGTGCTGAGGTCACAGATGGCCCGCAGTTCGGCCGGCAAATGTATCTCCATGAAGTCGCGGGCAATTTCGGGTTGCGTCAGAAATTGCCGGAAAGTGGCATCATGGGGCGTTGGGTTTTTTTTCATGGCGCTATCGTAACATGTTCGGTCGACGGCTCACTATGGCTGAGCGAAGGCTTCACCCGTTCTCCGGGCAGAATAGCGTCGGGGTGTTGCTGCCGCCAGGTTTTTAATATTCGGTAGACGCTGGCCCTGCCAATGCCCAGTTGGTCGGCAACCGCTTCGCGGGTGAGTCCGGCCAGCGTCAATTCAATCACCTGCTGCGCTTTCGCCTGAGCGGTGGGTTTTCTTCCTTATATGCCCCTCTGGCTTTCGCGCGGGCAATGCTTTCCCGTTGCCGTTCCTGACGCAGGCGTGTCTCGAATTCGGCGAATACGCCCAACATATCCAGGAAAGCCTTGCCGGATGCTGAAGAGGTATCGATGGCCTGCTCGGTCGCCCTGAGCTTGATGTTTTGCCCTTCAAGCTCATGAACCAGATTCTGTAAGTCGCGCAGACTGCGTGACAGGCGATCGATACGGGTGATCACCAACGTATCCCCTTCTCGCAAGTAATCAAGGCAGTCATCGAGTGCCTGACGGCCCTCTTTCCTGGCGCCGGTCATTTTCTCCGAGAAGATTTTACGGCAGCCGGCTGAAGTCAGCACCGCTATCTGATGTGTCAGATCCTGATCTGTGGTGGATACACGAGCATAACCGACGAGCGCCATACGATTTAATCTCAATAGACATTAGATAATGAGATTTTTGCGTATCAAATTTACTGAATCAAGTTATGTGATACTTGTTTTGAACAAATTGCCCTGGCTCTCACAAAGGTATACTCAAAAAGAAAAAATTGTGATGTCCAGAGGTGAATTTTGATTTGCGGTTAATGTGAGCAATAAAGCCGATAAACGCGAGCATGGAGGTTTTCAAACGCGTGACGCTAAACATAGCCGTCGTGACAAATCCAATTAGACCATCTGTGTTAGTCGACGCACAGCAGTAAATCGTACTCAACTTATTGAAGTTTGGGGATGCATAAGTGCTATGCATTTTAGTTGAGCATCACATGGCAAAAAGTGTCAATGATAATGATTATCATTCATTGACAGGGTACACCCGTTTAAGTAGAATACAGATAGCTGTTTATCCATACAGTATTTTCAAGGAGTGGAGTCATGCCCGTTTTTAGTAGGAAACTATGTTATTTTCTTAGTATGCTGTTTTCTGGGGGAGTGAATGCCTATTCATCATTCGCCGATCCATTTTATTTCATCCCGTCACTGGCCGTCCAAGATGCAGCAACCTCAGCCGCTATTGAATCAGTTACCGGAAAGAATATTTATGAGGCTTATGCAAAAGGAATAATCAAAGATCCTAGAGGTAAAGTGTCAGTACACCTTTGTAATGGGAAAGATGAAACTCTGAAGGAAGCGTTAAGTGGGGGTTGTTCATTAGTCGACGATGTCTCAGTTTCAGTATTTGACACCGAATATTATATCAAGCGTGGAAACCAGCTGATAAAGGTAGATATTAAAAAATCTAAAGATTTCATCAGAGAAACAACGACACAGCGAGTGATTACAAAAGAGAATCCACTCATACAAAAACATCAGTGTAAAAATGCTCTTATGCATGATGCACCCACCTCGTGTTTCGTTTATAAGATGGCGCCTTTCATTTTTTCAAACTTATCACATAAGCAGAAATTAATTAAAGCATTAGAAGACCCCTGCGCCTCGTTAACACCATTAGAAAAAGCGCGAAAGATTAGTGGTTACCCGAATCCTAGAATACCTTTTTTAGCTGAATACGCTGAATCTTCGCGACACATACTTGATTGTAATAAAAACATACCTGAAACATTTTCGACAATCGTTGACACTGACACACAATCAGTGTTAGTCATTCGCAATAAAAAATAAGGAGATATTATTATGGCGGAACCCTATATTCGTGTTAACCAGTTTTTTGCCAATTCATCCGGTGAGGGACAAAAGACGCCTTTGGGACATGTGAATTTTACCTTTATCGATGGCAATGGCATTAATAAAGGTACTTTTGGTGCCAATATGAAAACTGCAGATGGAAAACCCTCTGGAATTCATGAAGAAGAAAGTGACAACCAGCGCAGGATACAAATACTATCCCCACATGATTTCAAACGGGTTAATATCTCAAAGCATGACTTCGATCAGGCTTTGGCTTTTGCCTCACAAGCAAACCGGGAAACCTTAAACGGTAACCTGAGCTATGCTCTTACCTGTGGAAATTGCGTTGATTTCGGGATGCAAATATTTAACAAGACAGCACTGGGCCGTGCACAGTTGCCAAATTATCTGAAACCTCATACAGCACTGAGTATTTATGCGCACGCCAGCAACTTACTCTGTTCCGGAGACAGCTACCAACGCAAAGAAGTGGTCAGAGTGGCTATCACGGGTGACAAGTGGCGCCCCCAACAGCTACCTGAATGGGCGCAGCCGTGTATCGATGCCAAGGTCAAGCAAACCATGGGTGTCGCCTATGAAAAGGGTTGGGGAGAATCCAACGATGCTTGGGACGTTATCAAGGCTGTGACATTAAGCCTGGGAACATGTGAAAAACCCGTCAAACAAATCGTTGTTCAATATATGGGGTTAATATCTCCTCTTGTGATTGACCTGGATGGTAAAGGAATCAAAACCACCTCCATTTTTGACCATTCGGTCGAATTTGATTTATTAGGTGTAGGGTTCCCCGTGACGTCTGCATGGATTGAGCCTAATTCAGGGTTCTTGGTTCTTAGTAAAAATCGGGATGAAACAGTCACTGACATTAATGATTTGTTTGGTGGCAAAGGTCGAATGGATGGATTCTATAAACTCGCCGAGTTTGACACGTTAAAACGAGGTTTTATTGATAAAGATAATGAAATTTATGCGGACTTGCGTGTTTGGGTTGACAAAAATAAGGATGGTGTTGTCGATAAAGGTGAGATTTTCACATTAGCTGAGTTGAATATTGAAAAACTTTATTTAAACTTCGACATAGTAGACATCACAGATGTCAATGGTAACCTGCTTGGTGAGCGCTCAAAAGCGTTGATTGATGGCGTTGAACACGAGCTGTCGGAAGTCTACTTCAAATACGCATAACGAAAATACCGTACCAGAAAATGAAGACATTTTCATTTTCTGGTATTGGTATAATTCACTCGTTTAAATAAGCATTTATCTGTCAGGCTGCAGCTTAATCCTCTCCTGTCTGCGATTGGGCTTTACCGCTAGACTCCCCAACCACCCTGTCCGGCCGGCCCCAGGCTGATTTACCTTCTGATAACATAAGGTTAGTGCCAATATCCGTTTCCCTTCAGCCAAGCCCGTGCACATTGGCGTCAATAGCGGTTACGTTTTTTACGTACATTCCGTTTTTTCCCCAATTTTTATGCAATGCTGTCCTGACCGATCACCGATTTATTCGGCTTCACGGCGCCGGGGCTGACGCGGCACAATAGTGCATTGAGCGCCAACTTGGCGATCGCCGAGGGTGTCAAAGCGCGATCGTGGCCTTTGAAGGCCGAAAAGTGCACTGAGTGCGGAGAATGAAAAATTGAGTATCATCCCCCTCGAGATGGGACAGAATTCACGTAGCGCGATCAGTCTGCCTGGCGGCTTTGCGCGCGCCATCCGGCTGCGCGAAATGGCCCTTGCCGCCGATCTGGATGTGCCCCGCTACCTGCTGGCGCCGGAAATTGCGGTGCTGCTCGACTACCTGCCCGATCTGCGCCAGCGCATGCTGATCGAAACGTTGTGGAATACCGGTGCCCGCATCAACGAAGCGCTGGCGCTGACGCCGGGGGATGTGTTCTTCAACGCCGACCTGCCGTTTGTCCGGCTGCGCACCCTGAAGCAGCGCGTGCCCCGCCCTCGTCGGCGACCGACCAAAGAAGAGCAGCAGCTGTGGGAGGCCCCGTTCCGGGCGGTGCCGTTGCCGGATATGGGTTACGTGCGCCGGCTGCAAGAATACTTTGCGACGTTCAAACTGCTCACCCGACGGGCGACGCCAATGTGGGATGTGGCCAGCCAGGAAACGCCCCGCAATTGGCTGAAGGCGGCGATCGCGCGGGCGGAACGGGACGGCGTGACGTTCTCGGTACGGCCGATCACCCCGCACACATTCAGGCACAGCTATGCGGTGCATCTGCTGATGAATGGGGTGCACATCAAGCAGGTGCAGGCGCTGATGGGGCATAAGCGCCTGGAAAACACCGAGGTGTATACGAAGATTTTTGCGTTGGACGTGACGCCGGATCTGACGTTCTCCCTGTCGGTAGATGAGGCGCGCGGGTTGCTGGTGCTGCCCGCCACACGATAGTCGTCGGGTGTTTTGCAGATAATCGCAAATGCGATTTTACAGAAAAGCGTAATTAATGATTTCAGTATTGACCTTGCCCGCGGTTATGCATACACTGCAATTTAATCGTAATTGTTAGTTTGCGGAAATGCGATTTTACTGAAAATCGTAATAACTCATACCAGGAGAGCCTGATGATTATCTCTGTACTGAACCAGAAAGGGGGAGTCGGCAAAACCACTCTCAGTGTGAATATCGCCGCCCGCCTGGCAGCGGATGGTGCGCGTGTGTTGCTGCTTGATGCTGATCCTCAGGGCAGTGCCCTCGATTGGGCGGCGGCAAGAGAGGAAGAGTCCGCTTTCCCGGTGCTGGGTTTACCGCGCGCAACGCTGCATAAGGATATCGGCAAGTTCACCCAGGATTATGACCATATCGTCATCGATGGACCACCTCGCGTCACGGATCTGGCCCGTTCCGCCATCATGGCCGCAGACCTGGTCGTTATTCCTGTTCAGCCCAGCCCGTATGACGTTTGGGCGGCACAAGAAGTGGTCACTCTGATCCATGAAGCCAAAATTTATAAAGAAAACCTTAAATCTGTATTTGCGGTTAATCGTAAAATCGTAAATACTGCGATTGGCCGCGATGTGGGCGAGGCGCTGTCGACGTATGAAACGCCGGTGCTGAAGGCCACGGTTTCACAGCGCGTGATTTTCGCTGAGGCCGCCGCGGTCGGCAAAGCGGTATTCGAACTTGAACCGGATTCCGCCGCGTCAAAAGAGATACGTGCCCTGGTTAACGAGATTTTGGAGCAATAAGCATGAGTGGGAAAAAAGTGACTTTTGGGGCCAAGCCAACCAAACCGGCCCCCAGTGCGGATGCCTGGGTGGAAAGCCGTTCTGTTGAAGAAGAGCCACTGCCGGTCGAGAAAATGAAGCGACTCACGATTGATATCCCGGAGAGTCTCCATAAAGCTATCAAGTCTGCCTGTGCTCTGCGGGGTACCAAGATCGCCGATGAAGTGCGTGAGCTGTTGTACAACAAATACGGAAAAGAGTAATTCTGTATTTAACGTTTTACGATTATGCGATTTTAAGATTAAACGCTTTTGCGTTTAGGATGAGACGGTAGGGCAGGCAGGTTACGACTCATCATGGCTGTCGAGCCGTAGCTCCCTGCGTACCGTTTGAAAGCTATCATTACGATTATCTGTATTTAATGAAAATAACATTTCATTAAATACAGAAATCAGTAACGACTATGCCACTCGTGGGCGCTCCTCGCGCAAATCAATGTGCAGGCCCATCATGGCCATGGTGAGCCTCACCTGGACGGCGCTGGTGACGGCAACCAGGTTGGATAATTCGAGTTTTTGGCGTGCCTTCTGCAGGTGAGGCCGTTGTGCAGAACTGCGTCGTCCGTGATGACGCTCAATTCTACTTGATGGTTAGGAGATTGGATCGTATCTTTTTAGAGCGACTGACCATAAACGGTAGCTCGCTGTATCTCGTGGTGGTGCGGCATTGCTCTGGTTTATGTGAAAAAACACACGCTTTGATGTGTTTTTAATCTAAAACCCGTTTTTCAGGCGCACTGATCCAGTGCCGGTGCCTGAAGCCATCGCTTTTTTTCCATCCGATGCAGCCTGTCAGAGAGCATTTTTGTGGCGTGCTCGCCCGCCATGGCGCCGGCAAAACGCAACCGGCCTTTGCAAAGAATGCACTGATACGGATCGGTGCCCAAGAACGTTTTCATCTGCACAGCGAACCCCGGCTTCTGCGGTTTTTCCCGTACCGTCATCTCCAGCGCGTCGTAGACCTTCGGCAGCAGCGTGCCCCGTTTACGGTTGGCCAGAAAACCATAGTAGCGCACCATCTTAAAATGCCGCGCCGGCATATGGCTAACGTACCGCTGCAGCATCTCCTCCTGACTGATTTTCTGGCGTTTGTGTTGCTGCGTGCGGTGGTCGTAATACTGATGCACCACAGCCCCGCCGCGATAGTGGCGCAGCTGCGAAGCGGCCACCGGCGGGCGCTTCAGATAACGGCCGAGGTATTTCACGCTACGCCAGGCGCCGCGAGTCTTTTTGGCGAAGTGTACCTTCCAGGCACGGCGATATTGCGCATGCAGGTAACGGTGCCACCGGTCTTCGTTGCGGATATAGCCGAGGCCTGGCAGGCCACCGGGGTTGATTTGCGCGTAGTTGTCGCGCAGCAGGTAAACCACGGCATTGCGCCAGATTTGCTCTACCTCTTTCTTTTTAAAGAACAGCTGCCGCCTGGTGCCGCTGTCTGATCCGCAGTACGTCGCGCAATTGCAGACCATGGTGGCCACGCTGAAAATTCCGCTGGAGCGCCGCAACGCCCGTACCGGCCGGATGGAGAAAGCGCGGCTGTGGACGATCACCGATCGGACGGTACGCAGCTGGCTGGCCGAGGCCGTGGACGCGGCAGCGCAGGATGGTGTGACGTTCTCGGTGCCCATCACCCCGCACACCTTCCGACACAGCTACGCGATGCATATGCTGTATGCCGGCATTCCACTCAAGGTGCTGCAAGCGCTGATGGGGCACAAGTCGCTCAGCTCCACGGAGGTCTATACGAAGGTGTTTGCGCTGGATGTGGCGGCGCGGCACCGGGTGCAATTCTCGATGCCTGAACTTGACGCCATAGACATGCTGAAAGGAACATGATTGCATTACTAACTCAAAACCAGCGGAGTAGGTTATCCAATGGTTCTTCTTAACAAGAAGGGAATTAATTTGATGAGTGAGATAAATTGACCCTGACCCCGAATATGATCCAGTCATAATCAGGAATTACCGGCTTCATGTTGGTTGTGTATTCTGGCAACCGGCAGACTTCTCAGCAAATTCTGACGGGGTCATCCAGCCCAGCGCAGAATGGGGACGCCTCTGGTTATAGTGTATGCGCCAGGCCTCGATTTTGCACCGTGCATCCTCCAAAGACATAAACCAGTTCTCGTTCAGACATTCCTGCCGTAACCTGCCGTTGAAGGACTCCACCGTCGCATTGTCCGTCGGTGTTCCCGGGCGTGAGAAGTCGATTCTGATGCCTCTTTCGTACACCCATCTGTCCAGCATTTTCCCTGCAAATTCAGAACCATTATCGGTTTTTAGCAACTGAGGTAAAGGACGTCTGAGCGCTATGCTATTCAGCATTTCTGCCACTTCTGTTGAACACAAATTCTGCCCCACGCAGATCCCCAGGCATTCGCGGGTGTACAGGTCGATAACCGTCAGCAGGCGCAGTCGTCGCCCGTCAAACAACGCATCAGAGACAAAATCCATGCCCCAGACGTGATTCGGATACAGACCCTGAGGCTGCGGTTGTCGGCGCTGGGCCGATTTATTGCGGCGTGGCCGTTTGAGGCGCAGCGACAGACCCTGCTCACAGTAGAGGCGGTAGATTCTTTTGTGATTATCGGGCCAGCCTTCCCGCCTGAGCATCACGTGTACCCGGCGGTACCCGTAATGAACCCGGGTTTCGGTTATCTCACGGATACGTAGCCGTAGTGCGCTGTCGTCGGCGGCCACAGAACGATATCGAAACGAGCTGCGGCTGACCCGCAGCGCAAAACAGACCTGTCTCTCACTGGCACCGTAGCGGGCTTGCAAATCCCTGACCCATTCGCGCAGGCGTGCCAGCGTCAGCTCTTTTTTGCCAGCACGTCCTGCAGCATCGCCTTGTCGAGGCTCAGATCGGCAACTAGCCTCTTCAGCCGCAGATTTTCCTCTTCCAGTTGCCGCATATGCTTCAGCTCCGAAGGAGAAATGCCGCCGTATTTTTTACGCCACGTATAGAAAGTGGCATCCGAAATGCCCAGCTTACGACAGACGTCCGGCACTGACGTACCCAGTTCAGCCTGCTTCAGGGCAAAAACAATCTGCTCTTCGGTGAATCGTGACTTTTTCATCGGCACATCCTCCGTTCAGGGGAGTCATTATCATGCCGGAATTCTGTTTCTGAATGGAGCAGGATTTTGGGTCAGGGTCAGGGTATTGTGCTTATCTTAATTATGCTCATAATTGAAATCCCCCTGGTATTTCTTGCGGGTAAAATAGCACTTAGTATAAAACGGAGTCCGATCATGGGTATTTATATTAATAGATTTTTTGGCAGTGCCATTCTGTTATTGGGCATTATCATTCTGACTACGCGTTTATTATAGTGTCTTAAGTCAGCAAATTTGAGGCGTGATTCGAACTATAAGGTTTTATGTTAGCTCCGCTATCTAGTATGCTGTTAAATTATCGTAATATTATCCTGAGCTTACAAATACTGAATAGAATGGGCGGTGTAAAGGGAATTAGCTCAGCTGCTGCTAAATGCCTTACGGCGGAAGGTGCCGTGGTTTTCATGAACGTAGCTCCCCTATGGGCTGAGGGTGCTCCACAAAATCAGCGCTAATAAACCAGCACAATATTTCTATAGGTTTTGGCTAGGTGGTTAAGAACGGTGCTCAGCACCGTCCTTCGTAAAATTAGCGGGGAGTGTCGCAGGACATTCTCCGCCAACGTCAGATATGAGATAACCCGCCGCGATTTAATGCTGTTGGCTTGATACTTCAGATGTAATCCTTTATTTTAAGCATGATATCCAATAAACCACAGAACTATTTTGCTCAGCGTCGCAAGCAGGCTCAGGACCAGCATTCTCTCTACTGAACGACTGTAACTGGTACGCAGGCCAAACCCGACACGTTCGCTTTTTTCATCTCGGAAGTTTTGCTCGATCTGCATTCGATCGACTGTACAATTTCATGATTTCACGTAGCTTAAAGTTATCCATACTACTAAGTATTAACAAGGTTCTTTGGCTGATGCAAGTTGTTCTTTCTCCGCTTTGGGGCGAGCGGCGCGTCCCTTAGAACGCTTATTTTAGCGTCCTTTTGCTTCTTTTCTGTAAAGATAAAAATATCCGTCACACCGAGAACTATGCGTTCGAGTTAACGTCCCTTTACCTAAATCTTCAGGTCGATTTTTTCCTTCCATATCAGAAAGGTGGTGTCATATCTCACCCGTCGTTTGGAGGCGAAATTTAACATTGCCACGAACACGGCCGATAAAATTCCAACCAAGCATTTTTACATGTTGGAACCAATTAGCTTGAAACCCTGCATCTGTAATAATGATAACTTTCTTCTCCGGTGCGATAGCCTTGGCCAACTCATCAAGAAAATCCTTTTGAATTAATACATTATTTTTTAGTTGATGGAACAACCTTGCTTAATAGCGATAGTGAACGACCATCACAAATGATGGCTGGCCCGCAAAACATGATAGTCTTGCGATGGATACCCACGTCAATCGCCGGTAATCACCACGAAGGAAAGTTGTCGCGTTAACATTCTAATAATGTTTTTAAAAATTAGTGGGATATCATGATAGAGAGACAAATTACGGCACTGTTGCAAAAATCTGCAGGCGATAAACTCATCGTCATCTTTTGCTGACGGAGCAGTACATGAACCCATTCAAAGACTGTCATTTTCAGCATGACATCATTCTGTGGGCGGTACGCTGGTACTGCAAATACGGCATCAGCTACCGTGTGCTGCAGGAGATGCTGGCCGAACGTGATGTGAATGTCGATCACTCCACGATTTACCGCTGGGTTCAGCGTTATGCACCTGAAATAGAGAAACGACTGCGCTGGTACTGGCGTAACCCTTCCGATCTTTGCCCATGGCACATTGACGAAACGTACGTGAAGGTGAATGGCCGGTGGGCTTATCTGTATCGAGCCTTCGACAACAGGCGCTGCACTGTTGATTTTTATATCTCCCCACGTCGTAACAGCAAAGCCACCTACCGGTTCCTGGGGAAAATCCTCAACAACGTCAAAAAGTGGCAGATCCCGAGATTTATCAACATGGATAAAGCGGCCGTATGCTTGCTCAATTCAAACGCGAAGGTCGATGCCGGTCTGACGTAGAACACCGACAGATTAAGTACCGGAATAAAGTTATCGAATGCGATCATGGCAAACTGAAAAGGATAATCGGCGCCACGCTGGGATTTAAATCCATGAAGACAACTTACGCCACCATCAAAGGTATTGATGTAATGCGGGCGCTGCGTAAAGGCCAGGCGGAAAACTTCTACTTTAGCCGAGATATGTCTGGTAAGCAGATTTTTTGAAATGTAAGGCCTTTCAATAAGACAAAAGGCTACCTCAAAGCTAACTTTGCAACAGTGCTACAATGAACCCCTTAATACATTATAGGCTATAAATTACTGTGGTTACTAAAATCAACAGAATTTAACTCATTTGCAGCTTAAGGTAATTCCCTTCTTATGACCTGCCTTTAGATTTGATGGTTTTTTGTTTTGATAAAAAGTGAGATGTTTTTTATTTTAATGCATCATATATCGATCATTTGATTGATTTGGTTTTTTTATTCTTTATTTGTGTATTTTTATTCTCAAATGTTTTGAGAAATGCCATTTTTACGATATTCTAATCCAAAAGAAAAGCACGAAGGCACTGCAGCATTAACGCCATTAACGCCATTAACGCCATTAACGCCATTAACGCCATTAACGCCATTAACGCCATTAACGCCATTAACGCCATTAACGCCATTAACGCCATTTATGCCACTAAAACTCCGTTTAGTGAATGGGTTGGAAGGAATGAGAATAATTAAGGAAGTGGCTGTTTTAGATAGTTGCTATTTTGCATTGAATGGAATGAAGCATGTAATAAAGTGTAGTGATAATCTTAGTTGTTCTTTGTGTTCAATGAGGTGTTGTGATTTTTTTTATAAACTTTCGTTAGATACGGTTATAGATGAGGTCGTTATTTTTATTGACTTTATGGATTTTAATTGTTTTTATATATTAAATTCATTAATATATTTGGCTTCGCCACCACGGGTCATCATTTCTTTTGATGTAATTAATATGCCTACATTTAAACTAATAAGAGCATTTGGAATAGATACTTTTATTTCAAGAAAAGAACAAATTTCATCAATAAAAGAATTGCTAGGTCGCGATGGAAAAGCTGGACTTTTAGTAGAATGTGGGGATGTAAATTTACTAACACCGAAGGAAAGGGTGATTATTACCGATTTATTGAACGGTGTGCGTCCAGCGGTAATTGCAAGAAAATATTGTATATCTGCTAAAACGGTAAGTGTACATAAAAGGAATGCGTTAAGTAAATTAGGTATGTCAACGTTAAATTCATTTTTTCTTGATAAAACACCGTTCATTGTTGGCTAGCCTCAACTAATTAATATTACAGTGACCAATATTCATAAGATTTAATTTAGATAACCACCTCAAAACCCAAAAGGAGTTAACATGTTAAATAATAGTTTAAGCTCAGTGATAGTATTAACCTCTATAATGAGTCCTATTGTAGTAACTGCGGCAGATAATTCCGCCGGTGGCATTATTTCGTTTAGCGGTGCTGTTACGGATACCACTTGTACCATCAATGGTGGGAAAAGCGCCGATTTTACCGTTGCGCTCAGCCCGATTTCCGTGACTGATGCGGGCACCGTGGTCGGCCCCATCACCAAAAACAAGAAATCTTTCTCGCTGACGTTCTCCGGCTGCACGCCGGCGGCGGGAACGGCCGGTACGCCGCTGAAGATCTACTTCTCTTCGGCGAGTAATATCTCTACCGACGGGAAATATCTGCTGAACAGCTCCGTGAATGAAAGCGACGCCGCCGTAGCAAAAAACGTCGGTTTTTCTCTGGCTGAGCCAGGTTCATCTACGCCGATTCCGTTGAACGTGCCTTATGTCACCAAGATCAAAGGCGATAAAACGGCGCCGGATGCCGAAACGCTGACGCTGGACGCCTATTACTACAAGACCAATGCGTTGGAAGCAAAAGTGGGGGAATTGAGTTCCAACGTGACTTACACCATTTCTTACCTGTAATTGCAATTAAGCCAGGCCTACGCCCAAGGCAAAGGCCTGGCTTCTGGGGTGACTATGAAACAGTGCTTAATCTTTGCTGGATTGTTTCTCAGCAGCTTTTGCGCCGATGCCAATATTGTAATTAATGGAACGCGCGTTATTTATCCGGAAAAAAACAAGGATGTTATCGTTCAGTTAGTCAACAATGGTGACGATCCGGCACTGGTGCAGGCATGGATTGATGACGGTGATATAAACTCGACGCCTGAAACGGCAAACGTGCCGTTCTTGTTATCCCCGCCGGTTGTGAAAGTTGCCGGAAATAATGGCCAGCAATTACGCATACAAAAAATGAGCGCGGCGCTTCCTGGCGATCGTGAGTCGGTATTTTATTTGAATGTGCTGGATATTCCGCCTACGCCGGAGAATTTGCAGGGCGTCAATACGCTGCAATTAGCCATCAAATCACGCATCAAGCTATTTTATCGTCCGGCAGGGTTAACCGGCAGTGTCAATAACATCACCGACTTCATTGAACTCCAGGCGGCGGGGAAGGGATTTAAGATTATCAACAAAGGCCCTTACTATTTTACGTTGGCCAATGTTGATCAGAAAGGCAAAAAGAATCTGTTGGTCGACTCAGTGATGGTCGGGCCGTATTCCAGCCTCTTTGCCCCGACCAAAGTTGGCGTGAGCCGGAATATCCCCTACACCCTGCTCTATATCGACGACCTGGGGGCTTATAAATCTAAAGCCATTACAGCCCGCTAACGTGAAGAACGGCCATGAAGCTTAAACTAAAATTGCTTTCGATACTGACCGCATCTTTATTCATACCGTTAAATAAAGCATCGGCGATGAAATTCGACACTTCTCTATTGGCCGGTGCGTCCAGCGAATCCGATCTGTCGCGTTTTTACCTCAATAATGACATGCCGGCAGGCACGCAAACGGTCGACGTGTATGTCAACCAGAGTTGGAAAGGGCGGTTCGCGTTGCAGTTCGGCGAACATAAAGGCGATATTAGCATCGCCCATCGTGACGCCGCCCTGTTGGGCATCGATATGAGTCGTTTGTCCATCGGGGTGGACAAGGGGCCGATCCCCGTCCAAACGTTGGTGCAAGGAGGAAGGGCGGACTTCGATGTGGGGACGTTGAGCCTTAAGCTGACGGTGCCCCAGTCGCGAGTGATTCGCGCAGAGGCCGGCTATGTTGACGCCAAATTTTGGGATCGCGGCGTGCCTGCGTTGCTGCTGGCCTATAACGCCACCTATTACCACGTGCAGTCGTTGCAGGGCGACAAGGCGTCAAACGACGATTTCTATACCGGTTTGGAATCGGGGGTCAATCTGGCGGGTTGGCAATTCAGAGACAGCAGCAATTTCCGCAGCAGTTCGCGGCAAGGCAGCGATTGGCAAAATAATACCCGCTATGTGCAGCGTGGCTTCGCCGCCATAAAATCGAACCTGACGATGGGCGATTTCTATTCGCCGGGTGATTTGTTCGACTCGATTCGGGTGCGGGGCGGCGCTTTAGCCTCGGATATCAACATGCGGCCCAATTCGCAGCAGGGCTTTTCGCCGATAGTACGGGGCGTGGCGCAGAGCAATGCCCTGGTGAAAGTATTGCAAAACGGCAACCTCATCTATCAAGAGAACGTGCCGCCGGGCGCCTTTACGCTGGACAATATATTGCCGACCGGTTCTGCGGGTGATCTGTTGGTCGTGGTCAGGGAAGCCGACGGGCGGGAACAATCCTTTACCGTGCCGTTTTCCGCCGTTCCCAACATGTTGAAGCAGGGCGTCAGCAAATATGGCCTGGTTGCCGGTAAGGTCAATCAGGCGGATACCGACTATGCGCCCGCTTTCGTGCAGGGCACGCTGCAGTACGGCTTCAATAATCTGGTCACCGGTTACGCCGGTACGATCCTCAGCGAGGACTATCGCGCCTGGCTGCTGGGCAGTGGCTGGAATCTGCCGTTCGGCGCGGTATCCGTCGATGTGACTCAGGCCTCGACGCATTTGCAGGATCGCAATGAGAATGGGCAAAGTTTTCGGATCGCCTACAGCAAGTTTTTGGACGCTACCGCAACCAACTTCACGCTGGCGGCATACCGTTATTCGACCAAAGGTTATTACAGTTTCAACGATGCCATCTACACCCATCAAGGCTACCGCGAGCGTGACAAGCGCTTTCACGATTATTGGAACGATCGGGATGACGATGAGCTTGCCCCGCTGGATTTGAATACCTGGGACGCCGTTCGCGCCGCTCGTCCGCGCAATACCTTCAATTTGAACCTGAATCAGAGGCTCGCAGACGGGTGGGGCACGCTCTATTTCTCCGGCACCCAGCGCGACTATTGGTCGGATACGAATAAAAGCCGGGAATACCAGCTCGGGTATTCAAACGCCTTCGCGCGCGTCAGTTACAACATTTCCGCGAGTCGCGTGAGAAATTCCGATCGCAAAGAAGAGACGCGGTTTTATCTCTCTCTGAGCGTGCCGTTGTCGATGTTCGACAACAATGCCTATCTCAGCACCAGCTTATCCGCCACCGATTCGCACTATCAGCAAAGCTCGCTGAGCCTGAGCGGCAATGCGCTGGAATCAAACCGTCTGAGTTATGCGCTTGCCGGCAGCAATCAAAGCGGCGGCAACAGCATGGCGAGCGTGAATGCCGCCTATCGCGCCAACGCGACGACCGTTGGCGGCTCCTACAGTGAATCATCAGACTATCGACAGTTGGGCATGAGCGCCCGCGGCAGCCTGGTGGCGATCCCTTGGCATTTGCTGGCGTCCAACGAAATGGGCAACACCATGATGGTGGTGGACGCGCCCAAGGCCAAAGGGCTGATGGTGAACGGCGACGAGAGCATCGTCACTAACGACGAAGGGCTGGCTTTGGTGCCTTACGCCACGCCTTACCGGCAAAACTCCGTGACATTGTCGGATACCGGCAACAGTTCCGGCGCCGAGATTGTCGGCAATATCGCCAACAGCGTGCCCTATGCCGGCGCCGTCAACTATTTGAGATTCGAAACCGATCGGCGTCGGCCTTATACGCTGCGCGCTTTTAAGCGCGGCAATAAGCCCCTGCCATTTGGTGCGGAGGTGGCGGATCAAAGCGGGCATGCCATTGGCTTCGTCGGGCAGGCCAGCGTCCTGTATCTGCGGGTGGAGCAGCAGCCAACGTCGCTGGAGGTCAGGCTGAATGACGGTGTCTGCAAGATTGAACGCCCGAAAATCTCGATGGACAGCGCAGCCAACACATGTCGATAAAAGGATAATTACACCATGCTCAGGATACTCGCACTGACCCTGTCCCTGTTGTTCAGCGGTTACAGCTACGCTTCATGCTATGGCAACGGCATCCAATATGCATCGCCTATCTACGTCGATTTGTCGGATAAGCTCAGCGATAAGACACCGGTCTGGGAAGGCAGTTTTTATACGCAATACAGCGGTTCATTCAATTGTGAAACACCTAGTAGTGATTTTGCTTATACCCGTATCTTGTCCACAAACAGTTCGAAAGCGACCATTCTGGGATTCAACAACGGTAAATATTGGATACGCGCGGAAATAACCAACGACATCGCCAACAAAAAACTCAGCGGTAGGGGATCGCACTCCGCTTCGGAATTGAATCAGCCGATGAATATTCGTTTCAGTCTGGTCAACAAGACGGGCACATCGATACCCGGGGACACGGTTAGCCTGAAAGACGTACTGTTCGTGACGGATATAAGCGGAATGTATTTTTGGGAAATACCTATATGGGTGGCTAAACAGTTGATCAAAATCTTGACCTGGCTGCTCAACGGCTTCAATTGGCCTTACGATCAGCGCGACATGTACGGGCAGCCGATGACCATCAAGTATGCGCCCAAGATGACGACCTGCACTTTCGACAATGCCGGCCTGGCGGTGAAGTTGCCGACGCTGGGGATATTGCAGATTACTCAGGGGGCGCAAAATGGCCTGACGCCCTTTACGCTGAATTTCAGCTGCCAGAATCGGCAAAGTGGCGGCACGGCCGATCGGGATATCAATATGTTTTTATCCAGCAATAATCTGTTGTCTTCGGATAATACGGTTTTGATAGATAAAAGCCCTGAGGCGGCAAAAGGCATTGGCATCCGGCTGGTCAAGACGGCTTCGCCGAATAATCCCGTCACGCTGTCGCTTTCCAGCGTGACGCCAGGCGCGGCGACTTCATTATTTCACGTGGGAACCGGCAATGCCTTGGATGCGCAATTTTACATCGGCATGGCGGCCTATTATTATCCTTACAGCCCCACCGCAATGAGCAGCGGAGTAATTAATACATCGGCCATGCTTAATGTAATTTACAAATAGAATTTAAATAACATTTGGCAATTTTTATGATTAAGTGATTTAATGAAATAAATGAAAGTCATAGTGAACGTAGCGCCGCTGCGGGGCGAGAACGGCAGCGGCGCTACGTTCTATTCCCATCTGATCGGAAACCGAATGCGTTATTATAATTATACTGTATTTTTAACCAGTTCAATATAAATCTGAGGGGAATGACAAGCGATAGGGCGCGACTTTCAGCTATAGAGGAACAACTCGCTCATTTTGAAGTGGATTTTTTTCTGTCTCTGGGGGGTGAGGGCCAATGGAACGAAAACGTACGTTAAGGAGATAATTCATTGTTTAATTTGAAATTTAATGCTCTCTACTTGTTTTCGATGCTAACGCTATGAAAATTAATAGCTGGTCGCCATGATGAAACCATTCATCAGCATATGCAGCAGTACCGGCATGGCCATTCCTCTCGACACAATGCGTGCAGCAATCAAAAGCAGCGATACCAGTGCCAGGATCATGAAAGTGCGGATATCCGAGTACTGGGTATGCAGGATGGCAAATACAGCTGACGTCGTGAGTGCAGACTAATAGATATTGTCTTTTAATATCTGCAACAACCCACTGAAAAGACACCCTCTGAATACCATCTCTTCGTAAACGGGAACGAGAAAGACCAACAGGAGTGTGTTAACCAAAAATACGCCGCCCCTTACCGCTTCTTGTTCGGTCATCCTGCCCCCCCCAAATATAGGCGCCCAGGTATTGGGTCAGCAGAATGAATACCGTGAATCCTGAATTACTACAATAGCGCCAGACCTCCTTATTACAACGGGGGGGCTGACGCCGGAAGAATCAGAGAACAGATACCGTTCTTACTATAAAACCGTGGCCAGTATTACTTGACCACTACACGCTTCTTTTTTCAAAAAGAATACGAATGCCGGTGAGAAAAAGAATGCCTCCGCTGCTGCGCATAACCCATTTCATGGCTGACACATTTTTTTTTAACAAGTCCGAGAGCAACCCTGAAAACAACGCCACGGGTAATTTTATCAGGAACGTCATGCATGCGAAAGTCAGGCCAAGCGTCATCATTTTTATGACGGGGTTTGTGGTGCCGTGACCAATAAACTGTGGAAGGAATGCCAGATAGAAAATCATTATTTTGGGGTTGCTGATATTTGAAACGGCACCATGTGCGAACAGTGATATCCATAATGAATTTTGTTTCTGACTACTCACTGGATTAATTTTGCCGTCAGACTTAAGCAGGTTGTAAGCCAGGTAAAAAAGATATGCCGCTCCCGCCAGTTTTATCATCCAGAACAGATATTCTGAGGCCATGATAAGGCTGCCTAAACCAAACGACACGATCAACGTATGTACGATAAGTCCCAGACTCACTCCTGAAGCCGTACATACTCCCGCGCCGATGCCCTCAGATATAGATTTCGTCATTATCAGCATCATATCTTGACCCGGTATGCTGATCACTGCGACTGAGGCTATAATGAAAGGTATCCAGAGTATTTCGTGCATAATGTCTCCTTTAAGATGTTTAACTCTGATAACGATATTCATGGTTAAATAATACCACCACAATCCTTCCCGACTATACCGAAGAATATTAGGTTTATGATGATGTATCATTACTATATATACCCTTTTGTAGTGGTCAAGTAATACTGACCACGGTTTTATAGTAAGAACGGTATCTGTTCTCTGATTCTTCCGGCGTCAGCCCCCCGTTGTAATAAGGAGGTCTGGCGCTATTGTAGTAATTCAGGATATAACCGCCAATTAGACGCCGGGCCTCATCACTCCCTGCGTAACCATTTGTCGGAACCCATTCTGTTTTCAGACTACGGAAGAAGCGTTCCATTGTGCTGTTATCCCAGCAGTTCCCTCGCCGACTGACGCTTTGCTTTATCCTGTAACGCCAGATAACTTGTTGATATTTAAGGCCGGTATATTGGCTTCCTTGATCACTATGGAACATGACCTCCCGGGGGTGGCCACGCATCTCATAGGCCATCCGTAGGGCACTACTTACCAACGCTGTATCGGCATTCGCTGACAGACTCCAGCCGATAATTCTGCGGGCAAAAAGATCCATGACAACTGCCAGATAGCACCAGCGATTTCCTGCCCAGATGTACGTAATATCTCAGCATCATACACGGTCTGGCTCCGGCACCGCGAACTGACGCTCGAGTAAATTCGGCAAGCATGTATGTTCCTGACGGGCATTTTTATACTGATGTTTTCCGGGCTTACAACTGCTAACATTCAGGTATTTCATGAGACGCCCGGTACGGTAACGACTCATCGGGACGCCGTTCTGAGTCAGCATTTCAGCCAGAGTACGTGCGCCAGCAGGGCCCCGACTCTGGTTCCATGCTTGGCGTATTTCGCTGTACAACCTGACTCGCGCTGGATTGACAGTATCGCGTTGTTTTCGCCAATATCGGTAACTGCTACAGTGTATTCCCAGAGCGGAGCAAAGGGTAACAATCGTGTGGCTGTCACTCAGTCTGGCAACTATCGTGAACCGTTCAGTGAGTCGGACATCAAGAGCGCAGTAGCCTTTTTTAATATCGTATTCTGTTCCTCCAGGCGGTGAACCTGCTTTTCCAGCTCGCGGATACATTGCTGCTCTGGAGTAATGGGGGAGCAGAGTGCGTGATCCCCTGACGCTCTCGCCTGAGCTGGCGTACCCAGCTCTCAAGCGTGGTAGCGCCGACATTCATCGCCTCACTGGCTTGCCGATACGAGTATTCCTTATCGGCGGTTGTTGTACCAGTCCACCCACGCCAGCGTCGCCAACTCAACCTCTGCTCGGCTTTTCCAGCTCTGTCTGTGTATCACCTCCGCTTTGTACAGGCCGTTGATGCTTTCCGCCATCGCATTATCTTAGGAGTCGCCTGTGCTGCCCGTCGAGGCCAGCAAGTCCGCGTCCTGCAGACGCTGCGTGTATGCCAGCGAAACGTACTGCGAGCCCTTATCCGAGTGATGGATGGTGCCGGAGGGGCGACGGGCCCACAGCGCATGCTCCAGCGCATCCAGCACGAACGTGGTTTCCATCGATGACGACACCCGCCAACCCACGATGGCGCCGGCAAACACATCGATGATGAACGCCACATACGCGGAGCCCTGCCAGGTACTCACGTACGTGAAGTCTGCTACCCACAGCTGATTGGGACGCTCTGCCACGAACTGACGGTTTACCCGGTCGCCTGCCGCAGCTTCTTTCCTGCTGACCGTGGTTCGTACTTTTTTCCCTGCAGCACGCCGGTAAGCCCCATGCTTTTCATCAGTCGCTCGATGGTGCATCTGGCCACGCTGAAGCCTTCCCGTTGCAGCTGGCGCCAGACCTTACGAACGCCATAGACACTGTAGTTTTCGGCGTACACGCGCTGTATCTCCAGCTTCAGCTGGTCATCACCCCGGTCACGCTGACTGCGTTTTTCCGGATGCTGACGGTGGTTCTGGTACCGGTAGTATGTCGACGGGGCGATATCCAGCTCATGGCATACCGGTCCGACTCCGTGACTTACGTGGAGGGTATCGAGCAGCGGCATTATTTTTTCCACAGGCGGTCGAACTCCGCCTTCGCAAAATAGGCTGACGCCTGGCGCAGGATATCGTTACTGCGCCGCAGCTCACGGTTCTCACGTTCCAGCTCTTTCAGGCGTTGACGTTCATCGGTAGTGAGTCCGCCATCACCCGCGCCACTATCCCGCTCATGCTGACGCAGCCAGGCACGAAGGGAATCCGGGCTACAGCCAATTTTGGGCGCGATAGAGCGAATGGTTTCCCATTCGGATTTATATTCACCGCGCTGTTCAAGCACCATTCTGACCGCCCGTTCACGCAATTCGGGGGAATAACGATTGGTTGATTTCGATGTCAGGTTGGGTCTCCTTTCACTGAGAGTTTAGTCTCTCGGAAAACCGGGGCGGTTCAAACTTATCTGATACTGGATGCGCTGGAGCATGCGCTCTGGGGCCGGCGCCCGGGTAAAGGGGTAATCCATCATTCAGACCGAGGGTCGCAGTATGTCTCGCTGGCGTACTCAAATCGCCTGAAAGAGGTGGAAATACTGGCGTCGGTCGGTACCACCGTGCGACTCCTAAGATAATGCGATGGCAGAGAGCCTCAACGGCCTGTACAAAGCGGAGGTGATACACAGACAGAGCTGGAAAAGCCGAGCAGAGGTTGAGTTGGCGACGCTGGCGTGGGTGGACTGGTACAACAACAAAAGGTTGCTTGGTCGGCTGGGCTATATACCGCCGGCTGAAGCTGAAATGAACTATTAGGCTTCGCTGCCAGCAACAGAAAAAGCAGCATGTCATTGCTAAAATAGCTCTCTAATAAAATCGGGGTTATTCAATGTCGAAGGTCGGCTGGACATCGGCAAGCTGCGGGTGCGGCGGCACCCCAACGCCACCTATTTCGTGCGCGCCAGCGGCGAATCGATGATCGACGGCAATATCCGGGATGGAGATCTGCTGATTGTCGACAGCGCCCTGACGCCGGAGCATGGCAATATCGTGATCGCCGCGTTGGACGGCGAATTCACCGTCAAAAAACTGCAGCGCCCCCCGATGTGCGGCTGTTGCCGATGCCCCCCGCCTACGCGCCGATCGTGTTCGACGACGAAGCGCAGCAGGAGATCTTCGGCGTGGTGACCTTTATCGTCTACGCGGCCCGGTGACTTCGGCATTTTTTTCACTTTTTTCTGCCCGATCTTTTTATTGGCGTGACCTCTCTACTGAGTTTCCAGTTCATTACACTCAGGGGAATCCTTCATGGCCATAAAAAACAAGAACGGCGCAGTGCGTACGTTCACATCAACCAAACGTACCGCCGGGAAGCGGGTCGCTATCGGGGTAGGGTGCGCATTATCGGGCATGCTCACCTCCGCGATGGCGGCGCCCGGTGCGTCGGTGCCACCGGCGGCGGTCGAGCAGTCCGCTATCCTGTCCTTCGCCATTCCCGCCGGTGATCTAGCGCCCGCCTTGCAGACGGCGGCCGCTAAGGCTGGCGTGATAGTGATTTTCACGCCCGAACAGACACGTGGAAAAAACACCGCGGGCCTGCAGGGGCATTATCGCCTCACCGACGCGTTCGATACGCTGTTGGCGGGCAGCGGATTGCGCGCTCTGCAAACCGCACAGGGATATCGGTTGGTCGACACCGGGCCGGTTCAGCCGTTGACGATACCGGAACTGTCGGTAGTCGGCGGTTTGTCCGACAGCGTCGCCGCCGGCCGTTCGGTGTTGGATAAAGAAGAAATCGAACGCGTGCAGGCAGACAATATCGCCAGTTTGCTTGATCGCTTGCCTGGCGTAGTGATGGCGGGCTCGCCGCGCCCGGGTGGCCAAAGTCTGAATATCTGGGGCATGGGGGACATGGAAGATGTGAAGGTAGTGCTGGACGGCGCGCCGAAGGGATTTGAGAAATATCGGCAGGGCTCGGTATTCATCGAACCCGAACTGCTGAAAAAGGTTGAGGTCGATAAGGGGCCGCATAACCTGTTGAACGGCAATGGCGGCTTTGGCGGGACCATTACGCTGGAGACCAAAGATGCTGGGGACATGCTGCTGCCGGGCGAAGATTTTGGCGGCTTGCTGAAGTACAGCTACCATACCAACGATCGCCAGGGTATTTACAGCGGTGCGTTGTACGGCCGTACGCCGGAAGGATCCGCCGACGGTTTGATCTACATGAGCAAGCGTGACGGCGGCAACCTGAAGCGGCCGGATGGCACGCGCTTTGCCTATTCCGCTAACGATCAGGCTTCATACCTGTTAAAAACCAATATTTATCTGAGCGAGGCGCAAACGCTGACGCTGTCGACGATGCGCTCCGATTCCGATGGCTGGCAGCCTTTCGCCGCCAAGCGGGACGATATCGCAGCGCCCAGCCAGGTGGATATCGATAAATATGGCCGGGAAGAAGCGTGGCGCCGCATTCTGGTGTATCGCAACCAGACAGATACCAATTACTCGGTGAAATGGAATCTGGCGCCGGAAGCGCAGCCGTTGCTGAATCTGACGCTGTCTTACGCCTATTCGAAGACAGAGCAGCATGACAAGCGACCGGATTCCGCTTCAAAGTTCAGCTATCTCGGTACGCTGGGCAATGAAAGCTGGGTGAACTATACCGATCGGCAGTTTGACGTTAGCAATGAAAGCCGTTTCGCCAGCGGTCCGCTGGAGCACAAGCTGTTGCTCGGTGCGCGTTGGCATAAACATCAGCGCGATACCCTGATGTATTACCCTTCGCAGGTGAAAAACGCCAGTTACAACTACGGCTATTTCCAGCCGTACTACATGCCGGCGGGCGAACAGGAAACCCGCAGCGTTTATCTGCAGGATGCGGTCAGCTTCGGCAGCCTGACCGTGACGCCGGGCGTGCGTTACGATCATGTGACCAATACCGGGCAACCGAACCGGGCGCCGCGCTACAACGACAGCGATCCGCTCGTGGGCCATGATTATAGCAGCGTGACCTATACCGGCTGGTCGCCGCATTTGGGCGTGATGTGGAAAGCAACGTCGAATCTGTCCCTGTTTGCCGACGTTAGCCGCACCTGGCGCGCCCCGGTGATCGACGAACAGTACGAAGTGCAATACGCCGCTTCCAGCGTGCCCGGTACCAGCCGCGGCCTACAGGTGGAACGCATGACGGGCGTTCGTCTCGGCGCGGTGCTGGACTTCAACGATGTGTTGATGGCGCGGGACAGTCTGCAGATTCGTACTACGCTGTTCCGCAATCGCGGCAAGGACGAGATTTTCTATCGTCGCGGCGTAGTGTGTGACGCCGCATGGCACGGGGGCCAATGTGGGCAACCGTTGTCGAACTATCGCAACTTGCCGGGCTATACCATTGAGGGCGTGGAGCTCGAATCGTTTTATGACAGCGAAAGCCTGTTCGGCAGCCTGTCGTTCTCCTCGATTCGCGGCAAACGCGACGCTTCACCGCGCGATCCGTGGGGCAACGAAACCTGGATTGCCGAAATTCCACCCGTTACGGCACACGCGATGCTGGGCATAAAAGTGCCGCAGTGGGACATGGCATTCGGCTGGACCGGCGATTTTGTGCGTAAACAGGATCGTTCACCGGCCGACGGCGATCCGATGGCCGGTATCTGGGCGCTACCGAAAACGTCGGGTTATGCATTGCACGGCCTGTTCGCCTCGTGGCAGCCCAGTGGATTGCAGGGCTTCGAAGCTCGCGTGGCGGTGGACAACCTGTTCAACCGCGATTATTACCCTTACCTGGGCGAATCGGTGTCCGGCGTAGGGCGCAACATCAAGTTCAGCGTCAGTCAGCGTTTTTAACTATCCTATCTGCAGGGGGCTATTTAGGCCCCTTTTCACGTTTCCGCCCCCCGTATTTCCCTACTTTTTCGCCGTTTATAAATCATCAGCAATCGCTTGACACAGAAGTCATAGTTTTAAAATAATAATAATTATCATTTTCAGTATCATTATCAATTGGTGTCACCAAATGGCGAGGAAAGAGGCCGCGGCAGCCAACGGGTTTGCTCAACAGCTTTATCTTGAGCATCACAGTTGGCTATGCCATTGGCTGCGACAGAAGGTTGGGTGTGCGCATCATGCCGAAGACCTGGCGCAGGATACTTTCATCAGTATTTTACTGAGCCCGCAGTTGCTCGCCATTAGGCAACCACGCCCCTTCCTGGCGACCGTGGCGCGTCGGCTGGCGGCGAATTATTACCGGCGTAAAACAATCGAAGATAGCTATCTGCTGGCCTTGAGCGAGTTGCCGGCGATCGAGGCGCCCTCGCCGGAAGTTCGTCAGCAAACCCTCGAAATGCTCGAACAGTTGGATCAGGCGTTGGACGGGTTGCCGGCACACGTCCGCGAGGCTTTCCTGTTGGCGCACCTGCAGGGCATGCGTTATTGCGACATCGCTGAACATTTACGGGTGTCGACCAGCTCGGTGAAACAATATCTGCAGCGTGCTAATTTGCACTGTTTCTTTGCATTGGCGGCGTAACAGCAGGTGCGGAACCCATGATGGAATCGGATATCGTTCGGCAGAGCGCGCGAGAGGCCGCCGCGTGGTTAACGCAGCTGATGTCGGAAGAGGCAAGCGACGCGGATAGGGAAAACTGGCGACGTTGGTATCAGGCGAAACCGGAAAATGAACGCGCCTGGCGGCATATTGCCGCGTTTTCATCCCGTTTTTCTCTGCTTAACGGGGCGGCGGCGCAGCGTAGTCTGTCGCAGTTGCCGAACCAGCAACGCCGCCGGTTGTTGAGAGGCCTGGCGGCCATCGGCGTGGTGGGGACGGTTGGTGTCGGTTCGGGCGCGCTGCCATGGCGCCCCTGGCTGGCGGATTACCGTACGGCGGTGGGGGAGCAGCAAACCGTCTCGTTAGCGGATGGCGCACAGCTGATGCTGAACACGCAAACGGCGGTCAACGTCAGCCGTCAGCAGGCCACATTGCTGGAAGGCGAAATGATGGTGAATCTGCCGCCGGAAAGCGGTGTGTTGACGGTGAGATTGCCGCAGGGCGAGATAATGGTGCAGGCTGCTCGCTTCAGCATGCGCCTCTGGGAAACTTACAGTGATATCGCCGTTTATCTTGGCCAGGTCACGATCCTTTCACCGGCGCATCGGAACTCGGTGCTCAACGCCGGTCAGGGCGGCAGATTAAGCCGGCAAGGCATTGGCGAACCGTATCGCGTGACGCAAGAGCCCGGTTGGCGGCAAGGCATGCTGCTGGCCGACAACATGCGGCTGGACGACTTCCTGATGGAACTGGGGCGTTATCGTCAGGGCGTTATTCGCTGCCGGCCGGAGGTCGCCGGCCTGAGGCTCTCCGGTGCGTTCCCGCTGGCTGACCCCGATCGCGTCATCGCGGCACTGCCCGGCGCATTGCCGGTTAGGGTAAATATGCTGTCAAAGTACTTCATCATCGTATCCTAAAGTTTTTTACTCTGCCATTATGGCATTTCCTTTTCTATTGACCTGTTATTTCTCGTTACCTGCCCGGTGCCGCGTGCCTAAACGACCTTTCTGACATACCCCGACTGCCGTTGACCGCTGCGTAAGTTGGTCTGTTTTACGCTTAACCTGAGTACCGTTCCCTATGTTCAATCACAACGTATTATCTGGCGATTTCTCTTTACCCCCTACAAGCGGGCGATGGCGCTGGGCTACCGCCAATGTGTTAGCGTTGGGTCTGCATGGTGCGTTGTGGTTTGGGCTCGGTTATCACCTGATGCCACCGTTGCTGCCTGCGGCACAACCGATGGTGTTGATGATGGTTGCCGAGACGGCTGAATCGACACCCAACACGGAGCCGATGCCAACCGGCGTGCGCCAGGTGCAGGCGGTGGCGCAACGGCAGGCCAATCAGGAACCGGAGGCGGCGATGCCTCCGCTGATTCATGCACTGCGTGCAACGGAGCGGCAGAGCAAGGCCAAAGGGCAACGGAACGCCCCCATCAAACCGAAGACGGAACCGCCGCGGCCAAGGCAAGAGGAACAGGAAAAAATGGCGTCTGCAAACTCAAGAGCATCAAGCACCAGCGCGCTGCCGTCTATGGACGGAAAGCGTGTTGCCGCGCCGCAAACCAGCGTAGCGTCGCAGCCGAGTCAGGATGCCTCGGTCTGGAGCGGCCTGCTGTTGGCGCATTTGAGCCGCTTCAAACGCTATCCCGCCCTGGCGGTACGCCAACAGCGCCAAGGTGTGGTTCAGGTTGCCGTGACGCTGGATCGGCAGGGAAACGTGCTGGGAGTGAAGTTATTGCGATCGAGCGGTGTTGCTTCGCTGGATCGGGAGGCGCTTCAGTTACCGCAGCGCGCTTCTCCACTTCCCGCGCCCGGCAATGAGATCGCCGCGGGGCAGCGGGAATTCAGCGTGACCATTCCGATTCGTTTCGATCTGCGAGAAGTACGCCGTTAATGCAAAACTCGGCCCCGGGTAAACGGAGGCTGAGTTAAAAGCCAATGTGCATCAAACGGATAGCAGAGATGTGGTTGTTTTCACTTGATCGTCGCCAGAAAAATACAAATACTGAATAACCCCGATTTTATTAGAGAGCTATTTTAGCAATGATATGCTGCTTTTTCTGTTGCTGGCAGCGAAGCCTAATAGTTCATTTCAGCTTCAGCCGGCGGTATATAGCCCAGCCGACCAAGCAACCTTTTGTTGTTGTACCAGTCCACCCAGTCCAGAGTGGCCAGCTCCATTTCCGTCCTGTTTTTTCAGCTCTGACGGTGGATCACCTCCGTCTTGTATAATCCGTTGAGGCTCTCTGCCATCGCATTATCGTAGGAGTCGCACGGTGGTGCCGACCGACGCCAGTATTTCCACCTCTTCCAGCACGCCGCGGTGGTATAGGCGGATCAACCGGGCACCGGCTTCGATATCGATATGACTGCCGACCAGCGCATGGGGAACGGAGTAGGCATGTGTGCCATACAGAACGTGGTAGTCTGGCCCCACCTTGGCGCGCTGGATATCAACGCACTCGTATCGGTACGGCGGTAACGCTTTCAGCGCGGGTTTATCCAGACGTTCGAACAGGCTTCGCCGGCAACCGGGCAGACGTTTGAACGGGCGCTCATTCAGCTCTTTCAGCAGTCGACCGATCGCCAGATTGAGAGCGGCCAGCGTAGGGAACACCTCATGGCGTAACCGCATCAGGATCCAACGCTCGACAACCTGCACGGCATTTTCGACCTTGGGTTTGTCCTTCGGCCGGGCGGGGATGATGGCGGTGTTATAGTGCCGGGCCAGCTTGCGGTAGTTCTCGTTGAGCACTGGCTCGTAGCGGTTAGCACGCGTGACTGCGGCTTTCAGGTTATCCGGTACCAGCAACTGCGGGATGCCGCCAAAGAACTCGAACGCCCTGACATGTGCCATCAGCCAGCTTTCCTGTCGCTGGTTTTCACAGGCTTCAACATAGGTATAGTTTGAGGCGCCCAGCGTGGCGACGAAGATCTGTGCCTGGCGCACTTCACCCGTGTCCGGATTGATGATGGGGATGGTTGGCCCACAGAAGTCTAGGAACAGCTTTTCACCGGCAACGTGGTGTTGACGCATGCTACGTTTTTGCAGGGTCAGCCACTCACGATAAAGATTACTGAACTGACTGTATCCATAGGCATTATCGCCATTTTTCTGTTGGTCTTCCTGAGTGTCAACGCCACGATCTTTGACCGTTTTTCACCATTTTTAATGTCCGCTCCACCCAACATGTTGTTTCCTGATGGTTCCTACACCGAAAAGGATATCAACATGCTGAGCAGAGAGGACTTTTTCATGATAAAGCAAATGCGCCATCAGGGGGCTTCCATTGTCGATATTGCCACCCAGATCGGCTGTTCCGAGCGCACCGTCAGACGGTACCTGCGTTATCCATCTCCCCCGGCGCGCAAGGCCCGGCTGCGAATGGAAAAACTCCGCCCTTTTATGGAGTACATCGATAAATTATGCTGTATAAAATAACAGTCGTTCTACTCAAAAAGGTGTCTGGCGCCAGCAGCTGCGCAATCGGCGGCGAACACCGGCCAGGTGAAGGTCGACTGGAAGGGGTCAGTTTGGATATCGAAAATTATTGTACTATAAGGACTTCCCCGGCATGTCAACGCCGGTGGTTACGGTTTCTGTCTGCACAACAGTTAAAAATAAAGGGGAGAGACTGCGGTACTATAAACGGCCATGATGAATCGCTATCGATTCGGACCCTGATGAAAGACGCTCGTGAGGCTCTCGTTCGGTAAACGGATAAGTATATCCTGTACAATAATCAGATATACCTCACGGGGTCTAACCCTTTATCATCAACGAGTTGCAGGTCAGATGGTTATACTGCTGCTTCGTGCTTTAACTGGCCGAGTACAACCTGAAATCATCACCGTAATGCAATGATGCCCAGCACAGCCTTGCGTTTTTGGCAGCGATGGCGACAACGGCACGCCAGTATCCTCTTCGCTCAATTAGCGAGCAAACCCAACGACTGAATGAGTCAGTCCTTTTTTCAGCACCAATCAGAACCGAACGGGCACCCTGAACCAGTAGCGTTCGCAGATACGAATCGCCCGCTTTCGTTATCCTGCCAAGCTTTGATTTTCCGCCACTGCTGTACTGCGATGGCGTAAGTCCGAGCCAGGCTGCGAGTTGGCGCCCATTCTTGAAATCATGCGCATTACCGATACTGGCGACCAGCGCACATGCCGTTGTAGGGCCAATCCCTTTCAGCTCCATCAACCTCTGACTGCGGTGATCAGCTTTGGCCATACGAGACAGGATCCGATCGTATTCAGCGATGTTATCTTCAATGCGATTAATGTGTTCCAGCAAATCATCAATGCATTGCTGAACCTGAAGCGGCAAGGAGTTCTTCTGTTCAGACACGATGTGGCGCAGGGCATCTGTACTCTGTGGAGCGATGATGCCAAATTCAGATATTAAGCCTCTTAATCGGTTATATGTTGCTGTTTTCTCTTCGATAAAGCCTTGCCGGGTACGGTGAAGGCATTGCATCGCCTGCTGGCTCTCATCCTTCACGGGCACAAACCGCATATGCGGGCGACGGACGGCTTCACAGATAGCCTGAGCATCAGCTGCATCATTTTTTCCTGATTTACCAGCCATGCGATAAGGAGAAACAAACTTTGCCGCCATCAGACGGGGTTCATGACCATACTGCCGGAACAGTCTTGCCCAGTAATGAGCACCGGAGCATGCTTCCATCCCGATAACACAAGGAGGTAAACCTGCAATCAGCTCAGGAAGTGCAGCACGTGATACTTTGGGTTTAACCAGAACAGTTCTGCCATTTTGGTCAACACAGTGAACAGCGAACACATTTTTAGCAAGATCGATACCGACAGTAGTGATGGTCATAACGAATCCCTCTGGGCTATGTTTACCCCATGATTGCACAGTATTTAACCAGGTGCATATCCAGGGGAAGTCCCTTCCATTCGTTAAGGCTATTTTTTGACCTTTCGACTTTAGCGGGTCTCAACCGACGAAACTTACCGGAAGCCGGTATCCGGTTGCTTTTCCAGATATAATCGCCTGTCAGATTGATGTGCTCCCAGCCTAACGGCGACAAATGCGACAGCAGTTGTTCGTTGATCTTTAGTCCCTTACGCTTCAGGGCATCGATCGCCCTTTCCATATACACAGTATTCCACAGCGAGATCGCAGCCGTCAGAAGCGTCAGACCACTGGCGCGATAGCTCTGATTTTCCGGCTTTCTGTCCCTGATTTCTCCCAGCCGGTGCATAAATACCGCCCGCGCCAGTGCGTTACGTGCCTCACCTTTATTCAGCCCCGCCTGTACTCGCCGACGCAGTGCAGGATCGCGGAACCAGTCGAGCATAAACAGCGTTCGCTCAATGCGGCCAATTTCTCTTAGTGCTTTGGCAAGTCCGTTTTGCTTGGGGTAGCTGGCTAGTTTTTTCAGCATCAGAGATGCTGTCACGGTACCCTGCTTTATCGAGGTCGCCAGACGCAGCACTTCACGCCAGTGAATTTCGATCTCTTTCAGATTCAGGCTGGTCGTTGATATCAGTGACTGAAGCGCCGGGTATTGGTAAGCTTTCCCTTTGATAAACAGCTTCTTGTCGTGGAGATCCCTGATTCGCGGACAGAACGCAAATCCCAGCAGATGCATCAGGGCAAAGACATGATCGGTGAAACCAGCTGTATCGGTGTAATGCTCCCTGATTTCCAGGTCGCTTTCGTGGTACAGCAAGCCATCGAGAACATGGGTTGAATCCCTGACCCGACTGATTATGCAGGTGTAAAACGGGCTGTATTGATCCGAAATATGGGTATAAAACTGACGTCCGGGCTCCTGCCCATATTTCGGGTTAACCTGCCCTGCGTAGCGGCCTGAGCTGCCTGTTCTGAAATTCTGTCCATCTGATGATGACGTTGTCCCGTCGCCCCAGAATGCCGCCAGTGGTCTTTTTCCCTGCGCATTTACCACCTCTGCAAGAGCAGCTGAATAGGTTTCATCGCGGATGTACCATGCCTGAATATCTTCGAGTGATGATTTGGTGCTACCGGGGCAGGCTTCTGCCATTTTGGTCAGGCCAAGATTGATGCCATCCGCAAGGATGGTGGTGAGGAGCAGGCGGGTATCGGGACGGGTAATGTCATTTTTTATATGCGAAAAATGTCGGGTAAACGTCGTCCAGCTGTTTACCTCATCGAGAATTTCCGTGATTTTAGGGCGCGGTAGCATGCTGTAAACCAGCTCTGCCAGCGGTGAAACCTGCGCCGGAACGCTGTTGTCCAGCGGAGAGACTTTTACGCCCCTGTCGGAAATCTCCACATCGGGCAGTTCACCAATGGCAGCCATGGCATTGACCTCTTCAAGTCTGGACTGAAGCAGGGTCATGCGGCTGGTAATGTACTCATGAAAATCAGCAGATACGGGCAATGGCAGCGCCGATGTGAGTTTGTCAAAGTCCTTTTCGGGAATGAGGTAATCATCAAAATTTTTGTAGCGGCGTGAACCTTTAACCCAGATATCCCCGGAGCGCAACGCCCCCTTAAGCTCGCTGAGCGCACAAAATTCATAGTACTGCCGGTCAATACCTGCATGTGTAATTACCACCTTGCGCCAGCTTTCGGGGACAAACTCCAGCGGCGCTGTCGCCGGAACTTTACGTGACTGTTTCCGGTACATATCCTTAATCACAACCAGCGCCTCAGCCAGAGGTTGCGCTGCCGGGGTTGCGACTAACTGTAAAGCGGACAACATGCGCGGGGCATATTTCCGTAATGTGCTGTATTTCTCAGTAATAATATGCAGCGGGTCAAAATTATTTTTTCTGGCGAGATGACGTGTTTCCTCCAGACTGGCGACAAATTCAGGCCATGGGAGTATGTTTTCTATTGCGAGCCATGGATCGCCACCGGAATCGCGGGCATCAGACAGCGCCTGACCGACATCGATGTACTGCCTCAGTTTTGACTGGATCAGCTTTCCGGTCTGCTGAAGGCGCTCAGCCTGTGTTCTTTTGGCTTTGCTGAAAAGGCTGTTCAGCATTCGCTCATGCAACTCAATCACTTCGTCTGTCAGTGTGGCTCTGGCTTCTTCCAGCACGCACACCAGGATCGCATGACGCCGGGCTGCTGAAAATCGGGTCAAATCCCGGCTGCTCATCTTTCGGCCTTCCCGCGCCAGTTTCAGCAACCGGTTCTGGTGAATGGTACGATCTATACCTTCCGGTAATGCCAGCGATTCAATGCTACTGAGCCGATCAAGATGTTGCAGCACGTTCTTACCATTGATTTTACCCGGAGGTTGCAGAAGCCAAGTCAACCTGGAAGACTTATTATCCGATGACTCAAGTAAACGATCCAGAGCATCCCTGTGAGCCTGAGTTAACGGGGCATTCAGGGTCTGAAACACGATTTTATCGCCGCCTGCCATGGCCTCAGCACAGGTACGCTCCACGACATCAATCGCGGGGATTATCACGTTGTTCTGCCGGAGCCAGACCAGTAACTCTTCAGCCAGGAGAATACCTTTATCGGTGCGTGTCGCCATCGGTAGCAGGTGTGTAATACAGTTCTGCTGTATTTTGCCGGTGAACGCCTTTACACCAAGGTAGCGGTACAGTTCGGTTAAATGCTCGCGCCGGGTGGTATCCCTGCCGGAAAGGTAAGCAGGCCAGAGATCCCCGGTAAGTTTTAGTCTGCTGGCGATATGCTTCAGCAGCGCATCAGAGGGTGGGATTTTTTTATCCGGTGCAAAGCCGACATTTTTCAGATAGCAAAGTAGGACGGCAAAACCAAAACGGCTGGCAGGTTTACGGTGGGCACTAATAAGCGCCAGATCATGCTCACTAAAATACGCCATTCGTGTCAGCGTTAACTCATCGTCCGGTAATGCCAGTAATGATTCTCTTTCCGACAGAGAAAGAATCTGCCTCCTTGCCATATAGTTTCCCTCATAAATTATCCGATGCGGTATTTTTAACAAAAATGGTTATCGCATAAGGGTACACCCTGGTGCCATAACTAAAACGTGACTGAACACGATGAATGACATAACCTATATGCGATAGAGTAAATGCAACAACCTAAAAGCGATAACGCGGTGAAAAAATGTTCATCAGAGCTTATTTAAGGGCATCGACGGAAGATCAGTTCGCCGATCGGGCAAAAGAGATGTTGGAGCAGTTCGTTCAGGAGCGGGGACATAAAATAGCCAGTTACTACCGGGAGAATATCAGCGGTACAAAACTTGACCGTCCGGAGCTGGGACGCTTACTGATGGACAGTCACCACAATGATATTTTACTGGTCGAGCAGATAGACCGACTGACCCGTCTGAGTAACAGCGACTGGATGACGCTGAAAAAACAGATAGAACAACACGAGCTGCGGATTGTCAGCCTGGATGTCCCCACATCATGGCAGGCGCTGTCAGATAAAGATCCTTCGCAGGCTGATCCAATCACCCGCGCAGTGATAACCGCCATCAATAACATGCTTATCGACCTGATGGCCGCGATGTCTCATAAGGACTGGCTGAGCCGTCGCCAGCGCCAAAAACAGGGAATTGAACGGGCCCATACGCAGGGTAAATACCGGGGTAAGCAGGCCGATCTGGAGCGTCACCAGAAAGTCCTCTACTATCGGCAGACTAAGAAGCTGAGCATTCAGGAAACAGCTGAAGCTACGGGCTATAGTCGTTCACAAGTCTGCCGTATACAGTCCCTTTACCGACAGGAAGATAAAGGATTATGAATAAATACAAATTCAAACCCTGGCTGAGTCACTGGGAACTCATTCCAGATGGCGCTCCATTTGTAGATTTACATCATGGTAACAGGCTATCCAATGCCGAATGAATCAGAACGATTATTCTGGAAAACTCTAAAACCGTGGCCAATTTTTGTTGACCACTGCATACAAATTCCCCCAGATGGGGAGGGATAGATTGAACAGATTAGTAACAATTAGGAGAGCATCTGCACATGATGCTGAGACATTGGGTGTGGTTGGTCCTGCCGCTTATGCTGCGGCATACCATTACCTGTGGAGTGACTGCGTTGCTCTAACTCATCAACTCGATACTTTTAGTAAATCAGCATTTTTGGTACTGTTACAACGAGATAACTCAAGGGTATGGGTTGCCGAAATATCGGGTAAAATTGTTGGTTTTCTAACAATGTTAATAAATTCGGAAAATCCAGTTACACATGATATTAGCGGTGCAGAAATTTCGAGGATTTACCTACTTCCAGGTAGCCAAAAGATGGGGATTGGCATGCAACTGCTGAATGCAGCACAAGAACATGCGAGTGAACTTGAGCTTACGCATATGTGGCTTGATGTAATGGAGTCAGCAACAGCAGCAAGGAATGCGTATTATAAATGGGGTTTTTCAGATATAGGGAGTAAAGATTTTCCTCGTCAAGTCAAAGCAGATTTATCGAAAATGATTGTTCTGAGTATAAGGCTCAATGCTAAAGGCAACAGAACATTGTCGTGTATGAGGTAATTATGGAACTACGAAGATTCGTAGATGGTGACGAAATTGCTTTGCTCAATGTATTTTTATCCTCTGTACGTCACATCGCGTCGCACTACTATACACATGAGCAAATAGAGGCTTGGGCTTCTCCAGATATGGACCCGGAACAATGGGGCAACTACATGAGGGAATTGCGGCCATTTATCGTTGAGGTGGATGGCGAAATAGCGGGATACGCAGACGTCCAGCTGAATGGATACATCGATCACTTCTTTGTATCGGGAACCTATCCCAGACAGGGAGTAGGGACACTATTGATGAATACCATTCATGAAAAAGCCAGACAACTGGGCGTTTGTGAACTTACGTCAAATGTAAGTAAGGCAGCAGAAGCATTCTTTCTACGACACGGTTTTCACGTAGTGGAGCGAGGTTTTCCTGTTCGCCGTGGCGTAGTATTGCAAAATGCATTGATGCGAAAAAAACTCTTGAAGCCATAAAAAGCTAATTGAAAGGAAGAATCGTCCTTTACGACCAGTTGATGTCAGTTAGTACAAAAAAAACTTAAAATACAATATTTTCCGTTTCCTAAAATAAAAGGAGCCATATACTATCGTTCATAATTTGAATGATCTATGGGTATCAGTTCATGGTTAGCACAAAAGAGATGATGGAGCATTATGTCATCGATCCTCAGGATAGCTACTTTGTTAATGGTGTACCGCCGATTGAGAATGTTGCGGTCGTTGCTTATGATCCGTCGTGGCCGGAAATATATGAAGCATTGGAATCTAAAATTAAGAATAAATTAGGTTCGAATCTACTAAAAATTGATCATGTGGGTTCAACGGCAGTACCTGGTCTGACCGCTAAACCCGTTATTGATATTGACGTGACGGTTGCCGATGCTGCAGATGAAGAAATATATTTATTAGCGCTTGAAAACCTTGGGTTTAGACTAATTGTTCGTGAACCCCGCTTCCATGGTCATCGTCTTTTTCATTATGAAAATCCTAGAGTTAATCTACATATTTTTACTCAGGACACCCCTGAAACAGCTCGGCATTTGCTTTTCCGAGATTGGCTTAGGCAGTCAGAAGATGACTGTCTGCGGTACGCGAATGCAAAGCTTGAGGCAGTGCAAGGTTGTAGCGTAGATATCGCAAAATATCATGAAAATAAAAAGAGAGTAGTTCATGATATTTATAGAAAAATTTTCCAATCTCTTGGTTATTTAGATAGCGAAGACGCATAGCGTATCCATAGATAATCCAGCCGTATATTTCATATCTGGACGATCAGCCCGCCATGATTATCCGATTTAGCACTGCCTGGTGTCTTATGATCCAGGCTGCACTGCGAGTTCTCCACGATATGTAACCCATACATCACAACTCCTCCCGGTTAAAACATCAACCGATGGCATAAAAGCGATGCTAAAAATTACCGATGACCTGGAAGAACAAAGAGGTAATGCACTTATGGCATGGTGGGGAGGACGTGGAGCTGCCCCAGTAATTTCCCATGAAAATGAGGCAATTCTTCTGGAGCGTGCCACGGGGCCCGCATCTCTGTCCACGATGTCCAGAGAAGGTCAGGACACAGAGGCTTGCCGTATTCTGTGCCTTACAGCAAACCAGTTGCACATAGGTCAGAAACAGCCAATACCACAACTTACTTCTCTTCATGACTGGTTCCACGCCCTTAAACCAGTCGCCCGGATATATGGGGGGATTCTGAAACAGTGCGCAGAAATATCTGAAGATCTGCTATCTTCGCCGCATGATGTGACCACGCTACATGGCGATTTGCATCACGCTAACGTCCTTGATTTAGGGTCATCTGGTTGGCTGGCAATTGACCCGAAAGGCTTAAAAGGTGAGCGAGGGTTCGACTATGCCAATATTTTCACAAATCCGGACCTTGGTAATCCAGCTTCTGGAATAGCCGTTGTCCCGGAAATATTTAAACAACGACTTAATATCGTGACCGAAACTGCCGGTCTGGACAGAGAGAGGCTGCTGATGTGGATCTGCGCATGGTGTGGATTATCCGCGGCTTGGTCTTTGGAAAGTAACGACCCGGTCACTGTTACAACGAAAATAGCAGAGCTGGCACTATCTGAACTGGAAGTTAAGGTTAACTTTTGCGATTAAAAATCAGCCGTAACGTACAATAATTAAATCCGGTAAACCCCCGGCTTTGCCGGGGGACTCCGAAAGGTTTGACCTTTAAGTCAGTCGCGCGAATCTGAAATCTCCGCCAAGAGATGAGGATTCGTGATGAGAGACTATCAGAGCTTAAGCCATACGAAATGGGACTGTAAATATCACGTAGTTTATATACCCAAGCGCCGGAAGCATCGGTTATATGGTGCGTTGCGGCATGAGCTGGGCAAGATATTGCATGAGCTTGCGAACCAGAAGGGCTGTCAGATACTGGAGGGGCATCTGATGCGCGACCATGTACATATGTGCATCAGCATACCGCCAAAGTACTCGGTATCGACAATCGTCGGCTATCTAAAGGGGAAAAGCGCGATAGCGATAGCCCGACACTTTGGCCGAGGTAAAAACTTCACGGGCGAAGTTTTCTGGGCGCGAGGCTATTTTGTTTCAACAGTAGGTTTGGATGAGGCCACGGTCAGGGCTTACATACGCAACCAGGAACGAGAAGACGAACGATACGATCAGATGAAACTGAACGTATAGCAGCCGCCTTGGGCGGCTCATGGTTTGTCGGCGCCTTTGAGGCGCTCACCCTAAAGCCTCCGGCTCTGCCGGAGGATACTTACTTTCGATATCCAAACTGACCCCTTGCAGAACGGACGTGACTCTTTAGGCGAGTGGTACATCAGCGCCTGCTTCTCCTCTTCGCTCTGTTCCGGGTAATCTTTGCAAAAGCAGTGAAACGAGTAGGAGACGATGAATTTATAGACTTTGTCTGCCTTACCCTCGCAGCGGTGCGTGTAGATCACCTCGTGGGCGTCAAGAAAGGAAAGGTCCCAGGTGATCCCCTCCGCATCGGTGAAAGGACGCCATTTTTCCACCTCATCAATTTTCACGTTTGGATCTCCCCCAACATGACTCTCCTTGATATTCCCGATGCCACGAGCTGTAGCGAATGGCCGTCATGCTAACACAGGCGGTGCAGACGTTCCTGCCCGGGCAACATTGTCCCACGCCTCATCAGCGCGATTGCATGACGAGAGTAATACAAACGTAAGTCATCATGAATTACATATGTAATACATTGGTATTCTATTTTTGCATCAGCAGGTGCGTGTACTCGCGGTGATCCAGCGAGAACGTCACCCCCAGTTGCGGCGCCACGTCCAGCGCAAACACCTTCAGATACACCTCCGTGCTTTCATAACGCTCGTGTCCCATGTAGGTCTGCACCACTTTCGGCGGTACATGGTTGAAGAACAGGTGCATCGCAAAGCTGTGCCGGAGCGTCTTGGGATTGATGGCCGGCAGCGCAAATTCAATCCCCTCCTCCCTGGCCCGGTCGACCGCCTGCTGCAGCCACAGCCAGGCGGTTTTCCTGCTGACGTCAAACAAGGGGCGCCGGCGGCCGGGCCTGAATGTGGCCAGGAACCGGCGCAGCTGATCGACGTAGCCGGTATCGAGCAGCGGCACTATCCGGGCTATTTTTTCATCCGCCGATGGCCGGCCCCTGCCCCGCCGGCGCTGTTTCAGTGTGCGCAGGCGAACACAGGGACGCGGCCCCTCGAGCTGCAGATCTTCCGGCGTCAACGTCAGGGCTTCGGTTATGCGGGCGCCGGTGTTCCACAACGTGGCATACAACATACGCTGCCGCTCGTCCGGCAGATAATGCAGCAGCACCGCCACCTCGGGTGCCAGCAGGTATTTGGGGAGGTAAGGCTGCAGCAGCGCCATGCGCCGCAGCGCGAGGGCGGTCTCATACTGCGTCACGGTAACCGGCCGTTCGCTGCTGGTCATCAACATGGTTCCCCCTCACGAAAATGGTTTTTGTATGCCTTTTATATTACATGTGTAATTCTGTTGAATTACATTGTCCGCAGGTCAACACCGGCGGACTGGGCGACGGCCATCGGTGTGTTGGGCGCCGGCATTGGGTCTGTGTCTGGCCGATTGCCGATGATCGCATTCATCTGGCGGCGGTATTAATTGAAATACAGATGTATTACATCGATGCGCTGTGAAAAATCTGCAGGGTAATCCCCCTGCCCGCTGAATATTTTTCGCGTAGCGCAATCTTGCCGATGTCGTCTATTTTGACAGCCCCGGAGACCGGACGCCACGGGAATAAATCGCCGATGCACCGATGCTGAGGTAACAAAATTCGAAATGAGCGAAAGTTGTTACCACGCTATTTTAGGCAAGGTGGGCCGTGCGGGACGCAAAAAGTCCCCTGATTGATCGGCACGTCAGGCAGGATCGGGGGTGGCGGCGATCGGCCGTGGGTGACCTGGCAGTGAAACACTCTGCCTGTTCGGTTACATAAGTTTGAGTGAAAGCGTTTAGACGAAAAAAAACCGCCTGTTGAGGCGGTTTTTCGAAGGGATGGCCCTAACCAGTCCGGGACGAGACCACAGTCGAGCAGGGAAGAGCCGTTTTTTTCGGGATCATTCGCTGCGAGTACAGCAACGGATGCAAATGGGTTAATATGCAGTAATTATAACACTCCAAAGAAAGGACGCAACTGTCATGAGGATCGATATCCGTCTGAAGCGTACTGGTTTGAATCTACGTCAGATTTTTTTCATCGAATGTTGGGGAAGTCTGGCACATAAGGAAAGTACCGATACAGACCGGGTCAGCTTTAACAATATCCTCAATGCGATTAATGAACTCCTTTCACTTTTTCCGCAGGGAAATAAATTTAAAGGCCAGGATAAACGCCGGCGTGCTGCGCAAGAATTACTCGAGCTGCTTAAAGACGATGTCGTTTTGGCAGATGCGCGCTTTGAAAATATCCCGGCACAGCTAAGAAGTATGCTGGATGCTAAAAACGCCTGGTCAGATAAAGAACGCAGCCCGGTAGAAAAATATCAGGGGTTGATGGAAAGTTTATTCACCCAATTAAAACTGACGTTGGAAGAACATTACCTATCGGCCAGCCTGCAGCGGCTGCGTGCTGAACTGGACAAAGAAGGTGCCCCTTCCGACCAAGATTATGCCTGTATCGTATCTCTTTGTAACAATATCATGAGTTTTTTACTGACGTTGGGGATGCCCTTGGCAGAATGCTCACTGTTGTACAGTCGCATTTTGATGAATGATAAGAGGAATTTTGACAACAGGTTTGCTTCCTGGGCAGAAAAGGTCAATGTCAGATCACAGCGATATACCGTCAACCTTATCATGGAAAACGACAAACTCTACGACATGTTGCTGCAGGCTGGAGAATACACGGTGTTCAATAGCTGCCGGTATGTCCCCTTTATCAGTGATAAGGGGATACGTTCAGCAAGGGCTGAGATAGAGGTGGAGGCGGTTTCCGTTCTCGCGGCCAGAACTCAGGCTGATTTTGTTCTCAAGGACTCCCTCGATGTGGTGGCTTATATGCTTGGACGAGGCCAAATCACCACACGAACTGCTTTTAGGGTCATAGATGAAGAATGGAAAGAGACTGAAATTCAGGGATTCAGCAATGAGATCCTGACCAACAGCGACCGGCTGACCTTGAGTGAATTTGGCCATTTTATGCAGGCAATAACAGATCTGTTCACCAAAGCCTCCCCTGAATCAGCGAGAAAAGTCAGCTCTGCTTTCCATTTCTTACGCAATGGGTTGAGCAACAAGACCACGCAGGAAAACCAGTTTACGTCTTTCTGGTCAGCACTCGAGGCGCTGACGCTGGACGTTTCTTCTCGCCAGCTGGATCATGACGAACATGTTGTGTTTACGACTCCCCCCTGCATGGGATTGGACTATGTCGTCAAACAGTTGATCTCGTTAAGAGGGATTGCTAAGCAGCTGAATTTGGTGTTGCGTCTTCAAGACGGGCGTATAGTCTTACCAGGAGGTGTCGATCTGGAGGATATTTACACTTACCTGAAGGACAGTGATTTCACGGAGCAGTTTGGGGATGCGCTCACTGACTACCCCTATGCGTCGTATATGCTGAGGAAGTTTACGGGGCTCTGTGTCCAACCGCGTGAACTGGGGAAGAAGATTATTCGGCATGCTGAAAAAGTGGAGCTGCACATTTACCGGCTCTATATTTTGCGAAATGCGATTGTTCATAACGCAGGATCGAGTCCCTACATTCAGTTTTTGGCGGTGAACCTCGAGCATTATCTGCGTGGTACCATCAATGCCATGTTCTATACCGCATCAATGTTTCCTGTTGTGCGTTCACCGGAAGAAGCTTTTCAGCGCTATCTCCACATGTATGAAATGTTGGTCAAAGAACTCGAACCTACATTCTGCACCCCTCCAGGGGAACACCGCAGCGTAGAGTCCTTGATCGATCAGAATAAGATAACGCCCTCAGATCTAATGCTTAAAACATGGTTAAAACTACATAAGTAGTTCTTTTGTATTTTATGTGTATTACATTTCTTGTTTGTTACTGAGCGGTATGAAAGTGAGTCGGTACGGATATGTCGACTGCTATTACGCTTCGCTTACCGGCAGAAAAATGTAGATAAATAAAAAAAACTGACTGTCTGGAAAGACCATTGAATATGGCGGGGGTTAGCAGACATAAGGTACGGTCCGTGGTGATGAATGAAATACTTGTGTATTACATCCATCACATCGTCGGCAGTCAGTTATTAAAACGATGCCAGTTCTCTTTACTCTTTTCCCACAGGCCCATCAGGCTGTCTGTTTTATTCATTGCCCAGGTTGAAAGTTTATTAACAGCTTCCTCGGAAAAAGCAACTCCTTCCTCCTGTAATTTTTTTCCGTTATTAATGGATAAAACAAGAATGCCTCCTGACTTCCTGAATGTGATCGCGGGCGGGGCGTCAGGGTGAGGACAAATAACAAAAATAGAACCCGGTAAATAATGGGTATTAGAGGCCGCGGTATTCAGTTCGTTATTTTCTGATGCCGTGATGCAGAAAAATCCGCTTTTCTCTAGTTGGCGCCGACCGTGTAGTTCGAAATCGTAGGGGACGTAAATATCCGGTTTCTCCATATACTCAACGGAAAGTATGCGGTCAGGTGGCAGTGTTCCTGTGTGTACATACCAGGTGTCATGCTTCAACTTGGGACTTTTCATCCAACGCAGTAACTCCGTATCCGAAAGCGTACGCTGATCTACCCACCCGCTCACGGCAAGCGCCTTTCCATAAAGGGCTGATTGCCCGTAATGACGCAGGATCTGTCTGAATGAGTAGAACCCTTCCTGTTGTTTAAGCCATGTGGTATCCACGCTTAGGCGGATGAGTCGTTTGTTGTGTAATGAATGTACGGTATCTGATGCCAATCCCCCCGCTGCTTTTCTTGCGAAATCTTTGTCGTTTTGGTTCAGCATTTCAGTTCCGTCGCTCAGGCCATGACCGTAAGGTAACGGCGAAGTGGTATACCAGCTATGACCGTAAAGCATTTTTCCGTCCGAAAGCTGAAGGTAACCCCTGTTTATACCTTCCGACGTAAGAATGCCGTGCAGCATTGTGACCCCGGTGTAGTGATACAGATTCATGCGCTCCTCCATTTAGCTAGAGTATTGAAGGTACCAGAGCGGATGTTCTACGAAAAGTCTAATGCGGTGGCCTGTATCGTTAGCCACTACCGTTATACTACGGCAAAATAATTATGTAATCTTTATGTAATACACAAAGACTACATAATGAAGGAGTAAGCACGGATGTCTTCACCGAGGGCTGAATCCGGCATCGGCCAGTGACTTCTGCAGGAGGTTAACTGCATCCTTGATCTCGTAGGTCTCATCCTCATCGATGGCACACGCCCGCATCTCTGACCAGGTTAAGCGTTTGACGAATTGCGCCAATGCCAGTGCCTGGCTGTTGCTTAACTCGGTGGTGACGGTAACTGTATCGGTCATGGTTTTTATCTCCTTTATGTAATTCAAAAAGATTACTTGTGTAATTCCTATGTATTACAAGTTCTCCTTAATCATCTCCAACATTTTCTCTGGGCCCATTTCTTTGGCCAGATACAGCGCGGCACGCAGCACGGTCGAGTCGGTAATGGTCTTGGTGGTGAGATCCTGGATCTCATCGACCAACTCGGAACACATCACTTTTTCCGCCGGTGTCATGCGAATGGTTTTTGGGTTCTCGCTGGTAGTTCTGTTCCGGTTGACCTTCACGTTGGAAAGGCGGGTTTTCGTCTCTCCCTGGGTGGGTTCCGGTTTGACCATCGCGGGGCGGGTGAGGGGGCCTTTAGCCATTTATGCAGCCTCTTTCGATAAGACGGATTCAAGTTCACGCATCAGCGCGCGGTAATCGTTTAGGGCCAGGGACCCTTTGTTATAGAAATAGAGCGGAACGCAGGCGACCTGAGCCTGAGATATGTTCTCATCGGCGCGGATACGGGTTTTCAGGTAGTTATCTTTGGTTCGCTCATTACTGGCCAGCTGATCGTGAAGATAGGTGTTCATTTTCTTCTTGGCGCCATTGTACTCATTGCGGAATACGCTGAACTGGGTAAAGCGGGTCTCCCTGATCTCGTCCAGGTAGTCTAGGACCACATCCAGACCGGTCAGGGCGAAGCTGCCGCCATCAACGGGGATGATCACATGGTCAGCCATGAAGGCCGCGTTTGTGGTAGACAGGTTCAGACCCGGAGAGCAGTCAATAAGGATATAGTCGAATTTATCCATCACTGGCTGCAGGTGACGGGAAAGTATTTTTTCCCGGTGATGACGGGTCAGGCAATTTTCCATCACGCGCTCAAACGACGGATCAGACGGGATGATGAAAAGGTTGTCGATAACATCTTCACCGCTGACGGCTGGAATGATGGCATCAAGAATGTTGAAGCGCGGGTTATTATACAAATCGCAAATGGTGTGACCGTATTGCGCGTAGTATTTTTTGCCGTTGGCCATCACTTCTGTGGAGTTGGCTTGCTGGTCACCGTCGATAAGCAGTACGCGACGGCCCGCCTGAGCGAGCGTCATGGCGAGGTTGGTGATCGTGGAGGTTTTACCTGCACCGCCTTTGTTGTTCATGATGGCGATGATGCTGGCCAACGTATTGGCCAGGGGCGTGAGTAAGGATTGCACAGGGACTTCTGACATCGGGAACTCCTCTCTCAATGAAATACTATTGTATTACGTTTTGGCAATAGCGATCTATCACCACATACGATTACTATAGCATTACAAATGTAATACACAAGTATTTTAATTGAATTACTAGTGTATTCATTTGTGAAGATCCAATTGTTACCTCGATTGAAAAATTACTTTACGGTATATAGGGTTATGCAACTCTGTGATGCTCCTCCCGTAAATCGATATGCAGCCCCATCATAGCCATGGTGAGCCTTACCTGAACGGCGCTCTTGACTGCACACAGGTTAGATAAATCGAGTTTTTGGCGAGCATCCTGCAGCACTTTACGTACGGTCTCATGAGAGACGTCACGCAAATCGGCAATGGTCGGGATAGCCAATCCCATAGAAAACAGGATACAGGTCATTGCTTGTGTAGGCGTTAATTCTGGAAACAACTCAAAGTAACGCGCAAATTGTGCACTCTCAACAGCAGCCATTTTAGCCTTCCATCTGGATGGTGGTCAGCGGTCTGTCAGTGGTCTGACAGTTCCTTGATGGTCAGTACCCGCTCGAACCTATGGTTGGTTGATACGGGTACTGAATGACTTTCCCTGGTGTTGAGCTTGCCTACGCAAAGGTAGGCATTAACTATCATCATTATTCGGCCCCGGTTTATGTGGTCTACGCCGTCGGGTGCCCATGGTTTAAGAATTGAGTTTGGCAAGCCCCCTTATTGCGTCTTCAAGATATTGACGAGGACAGCCCAGGTTGATGCGTATGAAACCTCTCCCCTGTGGGCCAAAGCTGCTGCCCATTGAGGGCGCAATCTTCGATGTATGGATCAATGCCTGTTGTAAGGCTCCGTCATCCAACCCCAAAGCGCGACAATCCAGCCAGGCAAGGTAGGTACCTTCCGCCCGGGTCATTTTGCACCAGGGTGCGGCATAGGCTAACGCCTGTTCAAACCAGCGTCGGTTCTCGGCCAGATAGCGCTGTAAATCATCAAGCCAGGCGGCACCGTGCTGGTACGCAGCGGTGGCCGCCGTCATCGACAGCGCATTGAAGACATCCAGTCCATGGGCGTTAAGGCGGTCGATGAACGCACTGCGGGTACGGGCATTGGGGATCAGGAAATTCGAGATACGCAGCGACGACAACCCGAACGTTTTACTGGCAGAGGAGGCTGCAATCACGTGTTCATGGCAGTCTTCGTCCAGGTGAAGGACCGACGTGAACGTTTCTCCGGGCAGGATCAGGTCGGCCCAGATTTCGTCGGATATCACGGTCACCCCATAGGTGCGGCAGAGCGCCATCAGTTGCGTCAGTTCGCGACGTGTCCAGCAGCGACCGGTCGGGTTATGGGGATTGCACAACAGCAGTAGCGGGGGCTTGCGCAGCTTGAAACAGGCTTCCAACTGAGCGAAGTCAAATTGGTAGCCCTGCGAGCTTTCTGCCAGCGGGTTCTCGATGACTTCCCGGCCATTCATGGTGATGATCTTGGCAAATGAGCCGTAGTAGGGGCCCTGTACAACAACGGCATCGCCCGGGTTGCTGAGCAACTGGATAAGTATGGCCAGACCGGGAACTACACCCTCTATTGATGTAAACCATTCACGCTTCAGCTGCAGGTTGTGCCGGTTTGAGAACCAATCCATGACTACCTGGTAATAGTGAGCGTCCCGTTCGCTGTAACCAAATATGCCGTGGTCAACACGGCTATGCAGCGCCTGTTGGACTTCTTCAGGGCACTTGAAGTCAAAATCAGAGACCCACATCGGCAACAGGTCACTGCCGTCCAGCTGGAGATAGTGCTCGATGAAGTCCCACTTCACCGAGCCGGTGTTGTGCCGGTTAACTACCTGGTTAAAATTGGTCTTCACGTCAGGCTTCCTTCTGCTGCAGGTCGTTCTGGGGCTGAATCCTGGCAATACCGAATCCGGTAAAACCATAAATCAGGGCAAACACCACGGCGGCGTAGCATTGGACTGCCCACGGCAATAAATCCAGCGTGCTGACCCCCAGGGTAGTCGCCATATAAATGCCGGCCGCCGTCCACGGGATCAGCGGCTCGATGACGGTGCCTGCATCTTCGACGGTCCGCGACAGGTTTTTATTGTCCAGCCCCATGCGTCGGTACGCCCCTTTGAACAGTTCAGCCGGAATGAGCAGGGCCAGCTTCCCGTCACTGGTGGCACCGGTCACGAGAATGGTGGTTGCGACAGTGGCTGCAATCAACTGGCCGGTCGTATGGACCACTTTCAGCAGCCGATTGATGATGATGGTCAGTGCGCCGGTTAGCGTTAATGCGCCGGCAAAGGAAAATGCGCAGAAAACCAGCAGGATGGTGCTCATCATCGAGAACATGCCACCGCGATTAAGTAATCGTGGAACATCATCGACGATCCCGACCACGTTGTTCCCCTGGGCGGCAAACATCGACAGGTTAAATCCGTCCATCAATGCGTTTAAGCCCTGTTGCAGGTTGAATCCCTGGAGGGCAACACCGATGACAATGGCCAGTGCACATCCTGCCAGCATGATGGGGATCACCGGGCGTTTAGTTACCGCCCCCCAAAGAACGAGGGCAGGGGGCAGGATCAGGAGCAGATTGAAGTGATACAGCCCCTCAAGCGCATTGACTATCGCAGTCACTTTTTCGGGCGTTGCGACGCTGCCGACGGCACCGGTATGTCCGGCGATCAAGTACACCACCGCAGCCAGAACGAAGCTCGGTAATGTCGTGTACATCAGGTGTTGGATGTGGCTGTAGAGATCGGTATCGGCGACGATGGCCGCGAAATTCGTTGAGTCAGACAGCGGGGAAATCTTGTCACCAAAGTAGGCTCCTGACACTACGGCACCGGCGGCTGCGGCCAGAGGTACATCCAAGCCGGCAGCGACGCCCATCAGGGCAACGCCCACCGTGCCCGCAGCGCCCCAGGAGGTACCAGTACACACGGATATCACGCTGGTGATGAAGAAGGCGGCGATCAGGATGTATTGTGGACTGATCAGCTTTAACCCCCAATACACCATGTAGGGAATGGTGCCGCTGAACATCCAGGTACCAATCAGGCCTCCTACGCATATCAGTATCATGATGACCGGCATGGCTTTCGCCAGCTTGGAGACGATGGCATCGATAATGTCGTCCCAACGGTAACCTTGCCACCAGGCTAACGCGGCAGCGATACCGGCAGAAACCAGCAGCAATGGCTCGATACGCAGGCCAAACTGGCCATAGCCGATAATAAGCAGCAACAGCATGGCTACAATGGGCAGCATGGCTAAGCCAAGGTTTAGCGATTTTTTGTCATCCATGTACAACTCCAGTTAAGGGGGCAATTAATCAAGCGTAACTAATTAATTTCGAATGGGGTGTGAGCGAGGGGAGGTGTTCATGTAACTTGTTTCATGAGGTGGTTTTACGTGACTGAACTCTCACTTTTTAGCGTCTTTTTATTGGCCTCGGTCATTTTTTCCGATAGCGGCCACTGAGTCCCGGAGGATAAGTTCAGCGGAAAATTGATTATTCTGTGGGGCGGCGGTAACGCCAGTATTGAGCTGAAGCGCCAATTTTGCTGCACAGTTCGCCATTTTTTCCACGGGATAGTGCACGGTGGTCAACGAAGGGTGGAGATATTTTGCCAGGGCAACGTCATCAAACCCAACGATAGAGATGTCTCCGGGTAGAGTTACCCGCTTCTTGTGAAGAATTCGTATCATGCCGGCAGCCATCACGTCGTTGAATGTCACCGCGGCCGTAAACCTGTGTTCACTGGCCAATACTTTTTCTGCCGCCAGTTCGCCCCCTTCTTCGTTGAAGGGGACGCTGATTATCCAGGAGCCAGGTACGGTGATGCCGGCACTGGCCATAGCCCGTCGGAAACCCTCGAGCCGGTGCTTTTGGTCATCGATCGGCAGGTCTGTCGTGATGCAGGCGATCTTTCGGTGGCCGTTCCTGATGAGCTCCGTGGTTGCAGCTTGCGCTGCGCTGACATTGTCCAGCCATATGCAGCGATTGGCGATAGTGGGTAAATAACGATTGACCACAACCAGGGCCGGCGTGTGGGCGGCGTACCTTAATATGTCCTCCTCATTCATACGGGTTACATGCGCAACGATGGCTTCACATCCCTGGTTTATCAAGAAGTCGAGGCCACTTTTCTCCAGCTCGGCCTGATGGCCCCCACTGCAGACCATCAACCTGACGCCTTCTTTTCGCGTGATATCTTCGACGCCCCGCGCCAGGCGCGAGAAAAACGGGTCATCGAGATTGCCGGTCAGCAACCCCAGTATATTCCCGCTTCTTTTTGCCAGGGCCAATGCGGCAGCGTTCCGGTGATAGTTAAGCTCGCGCATAGCCTTCTCAACGCGTTCGCGGGTCACGGGTTCAACATAGGTGGTGTTATTGATCACCCTGCTAACGGTGGCCATGGATACCCCTGCGCGGTGTGCAACCTCTCTCATTGTGGCCATGTCATATCCTGTTGTTCCTCTATTCAAACTTCCGGTTAAGTGTAGCTGACCAGGCAGTTAAGAAGGATGTCGCTGCGCTCCGTTTTCCTCACCGCCAGTTGAACCACACCTGCAGCCCGATGACATATTGGCAGCCCCCGCTGATGGCGTGGCGGCGGGCGGAGCCCTGCCTTCAAGCCGCTTTCGCGGCATATCCTCGCCGGCGATATGACCACCGACTCGGTATTCCACGGTCGGCCTGACACGCGGCGGTGCCTGCCTGCCATGACATCGGGCAGCAGGGAACGGAGGCCGTACCGGCCTCCTCCTGCACCCCTCGAATGGCGAGGTATTCCTTATGTCCCGATATGTCCTGGGTGATTCCGTGCAGGTGATGGCTGGCTTTCCGTCAAACAGCATTGATTTTGTGCTGACCGATCCCCCTTATCTGGTCGGCTATACCGACCGCAGCGGTCGCAGCATTGCCAACGACAAAAATGATGAATGGGTGCGGCCGGCGTTCCGTGAAATGTTCCGGGTGCTCAAGCCTGACAGTCTGGCGGTGAGTTTCTACGGCTGGAACCGGGTAGACACCTTTATGGCCGCCTGGAAACAGGCCGGGTTCCGCGTCGTCGGGCATATGGTGTTTACCAAACCCTACGCCTCCAAATCTGCCTTTGTCGGCTACCAGCATGAATGTGCCTACATTTTGGCGAAAGGGCGCCCGGCATTGCCGGCGCAACCGCGCTCTGATGTGCAGCCCTGGGAATACACCGGCAATCGTCACCACCCGACTGAAAAGCCGGTGTCCATTCTGCAACCGTTGATTGAGTCGTTCACTCAGCCCGGCGCGATTGTCCTCGATCCCTTTGCTGGCTCAGGTTCGACCTGCGTCGCCGCCGCTCAGGCCGGGCGGCGCTATATAGGCATCGAGCTTTTGGAGCAGTACCACACCATCGGTCAGCAGCGGTTGCATCGCCTGCGCGCCCAGTACGCAGCATAACAAAGGGAAATCAACGATGAACTACACCGGGAATGAAGACCTGCGCGCCGCAATTGCGGCACTGTCCAACGACATGTGTGAGATGCACCTGCGGCTGCGCGAGCTGGTCAGCGTGTATTTCTGGAACAGCGATGTGTTGGCTGAACGCCTGGCCGGGCATATTCTGCGGGACGCGCACGATCGTTACGTCGAAATCTATCAGGCTATCAACGAACTGGATCACCATTTCAAAGATTGAACCGCAGGCATTATGCAGCCGGGCAGGGCAACCTGCCCGGGTTGCCTCGCTGTAAGCCTGCGGACGCCAGGGCGCATCGAACGCCCCGCGTCCGTAGAACCGCCACGCGGCACTTGCCGGCGATACCGGCGCCGCAAAGGACGCTGGCTGGGCCTGCCTACACCTCTCTAAATCTTTTCCCTTTGCGGCCCCGGCGTAGTGACGGCCTGTGCCGTCCCCAAACGCTAGTCCGGCACGGTCGGGCTGCAAGGGTACGCTTCGCCGCCTCCTCACCCGTTCGCACCCGTTACGGCGCATTCAGCCCGCAACGGGCTTGCGCTGCGGCTTGCGGTGGCGCCCCTGCCTCCCTCCCTCGGGGCCGGCCTTTCGAATGGGTACGGCACCGGCCGGTGTCGCGAACCCTGAAACTCTGGAGGTAGTCCCATGCAACATGCTCATTCAGTCACGCTGCAAGTCTGTGAATCCGATCGTCTGTCGTTTCTGCCGGATCTGTTTGGCGAGGATTTTTTGCCCGCTGAAATGCAGGTGTATTCCCTCGCCGATCGCTATCTGCCGCAGTACACCGGCGGGTTTTGGCACTTCATCCGTTTACCGGAGGGGGGCGGCTATATGGCACCTGACAGCGATCGTGTGCACCTGATCAATGCTGATAACTGGTTTGACAAGACCCTCAGCGGTGACGCCGCCGGTATCGTGTTGACGGCACTGGCCATCAATCGCCGCTGTTGGTTGCATCACGATCGGGGCAATGCCGGACTGGTGAAGTTGCTTATGCAGCGGGAAGAGCAGCTTTGGCGCTATATCGAGACGCACCCGGAACGCGCCGACATCTGCCGCGCGCTGGACTGACAGGGATTCGAATACGGGCGGCTATGCCGCCCCTCATAAATAAGGAGGGGGAATTATGTTTGGCAGCGTGAAAGAAGTGTGTGCGGAATTATTCCGCGAGTATGGCAGCGACGAACCTATTACCGTGCTGATATGGGATGCGCACGCCGTGCGGTACTTTGCACAGGAGTGGAACCCTAACGACGGCGATGTGCTGGCAATACTGGAAACCATTGGCTGCTCTGATATTGAGGAATATCAGCGGTACGGTATCAATCAACAATACATTCAGGATGCAATAACGAAAATTGCCGATAGTCGCAGCCGGACTCGACAGGTCGAGGTGAGCGCCAGCGCACTGGAAACCGTGTTGGAACTGGCCGCGATTACTATAGATATAGACGACCCCGAAAGTTGGGATGAAGACACATCCAGGGGACAATGTGCTATCGAGGCGTTGCGGGCCGCGTTACATCCCTAGGTTATCACCACAAAGGGCCGTCAGAGCGGCGGCCTGCTTGCCCTGCGTACTCTGGCCGCGCGGAAAAACCTTGCCAGCCGCCTTCGGCGTCAGGCTACCGAAGGTGGCGGCTGCGCCGCCCTCTTTCGCTGCCTTGTGGGGGGGGGTTAGGTGGATGGAGCAGGACGGTTTATCGTCCTGGCAGAGTGATGCTTCCTGTTTCTGCATTTTTGGTGAGGGGTCTCTGTGCGGGGTTGATACCGGTATCGGGCGTCCGGGCGGGCTGTCGTGCTGCGCATGGCGCCGGCATACCGTCGCCCCCCTGCGGGCGTCCATCCCATGACGCAACGGCACGCTTGCAGCGGCCACAGGCCGCGCCGCGCAGGGCCAACCGCGCGGCGGTGAGGCCGCCGCCGCTTCAGAGGCGCCGAACCGTTCGCTGTCGCGCCCGGCCGGCGAATTGCGCCCTGTTCATCCTTTCGGGTTGCTTTAGCCGCAGTCAGTCTTCCCGCCGCAACTGATAACAGCACACCGCCTCGCTTAAACGGCAAGGGGTAAATGAACTCCGCCAAAAACTTTTCCTCCCTCCGGTCAAAAAACTTTTCGTCTCCGCCCCTTGCCGCCGCTCCTCGCCGTGCTGGATCAGTTTTATTGCGACGGCGAATACTCACAGCGGCATCAGATTTCAACCCACGGAGGATTTCAACATGGCTCAACAAAACGTCAACGGCGCGACAACGAAGCCTACAGCAGCATCAGCACAGACCAACTGCGATCTGACCGTACCACAAGTGTATGACCTGTTTTGTTTCGTGAAGGCGGTTTGTGGCTGTTCGACTGGCACCAGTGAGCCTCCGGTTGTTCCGGCAGGGGCGGTGGAGGTTTACGCGGATTTTGGGGATTTCGACACCATTGCGGTCTGGGTCGTCAACGGCTGGCCGGTTGCGGCCAGTGATCAGATGACCCTGACCCACTGGAGCCTGAATTTCAGGCGATAAAAAAGCAGCGTTTCCGCTGCTTTCTCACCGTCAGTCCTGACGCCATCGGGACTGGCACAACAGCAATAACATTGAAGGAGCTATCACATGTCAACTATCGAGTCTAAAGCACCGGCCACGGCCAAAGCAACCCGCACGGCCAAATCCGCGACGAAGAAAAGCGTTGTCGCTGAAAATATCGAAGCGGCACTGGCAAAAGCCGTGCGCAAAACGGCCACGCTCGGCCAGTTGGAACTGGACGGCCTGAACGTGCGCAAGAAAAAAACCTCACAGGCATCGATCGAAGGACTGGCCGCCAGTATCCGCTCCGTCGGGCTATTGCAGAACCTGATCGTCTTCGAGATGGAGAACGGTCAGTTTGGCGTAGCCGCCGGTGAGCGGCGCACGCTGGCGTTGCGGTGGTTGATGGGGCATGAAGACGACGCCGACAAGACCACGCCGGACGGCATCGTCAATGCGGGTTACGCGGTTGATGTACTGATCGTCAGCAAGGAGATGGCGCGCATCATTTCCCTGACGGAAAACAGTCAGCGCGAGCAGATGCACCCGGCTGATCAGGTCTTCGCTTTCCGTGAAATGTCGGCAGAAGGGCGTGCTCCGGCGCAGATTGGCGGCCTGCTGGGCTTCAGCACCAAGCACGTTCAAAAATGCCTGAGGCTGGCGACGATGGCACCGGCACTGCTCGATGCGCTGGCCGAAGACAAAATAACACTCGACCAGCTGCAAGCGCTGTCGGCAACCGAAGATCATCAACGTCAATGTGACGTGTGGGTCAACGCGCACGGCTGGGCGGCCGCGCCGCAGCACCTGCGCGAGGCCGTGCTGAAAGACGAAGTCTCGGCCAAGGATAACAGCCAACTGGCGTTCGTCGGGCGCGAAGCCTACGAGTCGGCTGGCGGCACCTTCAAATTCGATCTGTTTACCGACGAAGGTTTTTTGACCAAACCGGCGTTGCTGGAGCGTCTTACCCGCGAAAAACTGCACGCACTGGCGCAGCAGGTTGCCGGGGACGAGGGCTGGAGCTGGGCGGAAGGTCGCATTTCGGCCATTAAAACGTGGGGCGAAGATGCCGAGCTGTATCGCGAGATGGCTGAACCGGTGCCGGAATTCTCCGACGCCGAGCTGGCCGAGATCACCCGGTTGAAAGCGCGGTTTGCTGCGCTGGAAGCGGCATTCGAAGAAGCGGATGCCGATACCGATACTGACGTGATGATTGCCGAAAGCGACGCTATACAGGCCGATATTGAGCGGATCACCGAGCTGGCGACTATCCGGTCATGGCCGCAGGCGTTGCGCAGTACTGGCGGGGTGATGGTGTCTCTGCGTGGCGGGGACGTGGTTTACCAGCGCGGTATCGTGTTGCGTGCGAGTGAGTCGACAACCGCGCCTGCCGGTGATGACAACGGTGACGGGACAGCGGCCAGCGAGACACCTGCACCGAAAACCAAGGAGAAAGGGCTGTCGGCGGCGTTGATCACCTGTCTGTCGGCAGAGCGCTCGCTGGCGGTGATGGGTGCGCTGGTAGAGAACCCGACCGTCGCGCTGGCACTGCACACCCACACACTGACCGTGAAGGTGTTCGGCTCACGCTACGCCGGTTCGCTGCTCAAAACCGACCTGACGCCCAAACGCGCGGAACTGCTGACCAAAGCTCCGACAGCGGAAGGAAGCCGCGCCGATCGCCAGCTGGGCGAGCTGCATGCGCAGTGGGAGTCCAAATTGCCGCCGGAGTGGAATACCGATTTCACATGGTTGCTGACGTGGGAACAGGCCGACGTCGTGGCGCTGCTGGCGTACTGCGTCGGCCAGTCTCTCGATGCCATCCAGTTGTGGCCTGCGGGGGATGGCAAGGTTGGCGGTGAACTGATGCCACTCGAGCATGCGCTGGATTTCAATCTGCGCGACTGGTGGCAACCGACCAAGGCCAATTACTTTGGGCGTATCAGTAAAGAGCTAATGAGCGATGCGCTGGTTGATGCTGGTAAAGTGGCGCAGGCGGCCTCGGTGCTCAAGATGAAGAAGGGCGACGCCGCGCAGCTGGCCGAGGACGAACTGAGCGCCAGCGGCTGGGTGCCTGATTGCCTGCTGCCCGCTAGCGATGAAGCTGATGCTGCTGACGATATTGCCCATCCTGATAACGTTGCTGCCTGACCGGAGGTGCCGCCCTTTGGGCGGCAATAACATCATGAAAAAATTGAACCTTGAGCAGTTGATGAGCATGAGTCCGCTCGATCTAGAGCAGTACCGCGAGCAGGGTATGGAGTACCGAGTGATGCTCAATTGTGCCGTACTGAGTCAGTTGACGGTGCCGGAAGGTTGGCGGGTCAACGCCGAAGAAGGCTGTGAATTTTGCGGGTGTGTGCCGGTCGTGTGTCGTATAAGCCCGGCAGGCGATGAGGCAACGGCGTTGTATCTGTGCAGCGCGGGAGCCGATGTTCCAGGTTGGTCGATGATACTTCCCTTTCACGATGGTCAGTCTCAGGCGTGGTTGTACCTGGATGATACCTATACACCGGCGATTGTTAATCGCGTACTGACGACTGTTGCCGTGTATTACCGGCAGGGGTTCTGGCGACCGGAGAAACTGGCAGTTGCACTGCGGATGGGAGGACATTGCCTGTGATCCCGAACCATTTGGCTCTGGTGCCATGGCACCCCTACCGACAGGCGGTCTGGTTTGCCATTGCTCAGGTTGAGTCCCGTCGCGAGACGGGCAGACGGCAGGCTGTCTATGCCTATGCCAACGCCTTTTTTCGTCAACTGACCGGACGCTCCACTATTTCAGCCAAGGACATGCGTATGATCGACATTACCTACCGCCCCGGCGATCGCCACCGGACTTCTTGTTTGGAAGACTATGTCGATGCGTTGAATACATTGATCGCCAGCCGGGGCGAGCATAGTTATTCCCCGCTGCCCGGTGATACGCGCGATACGCTGTTCCCCGAGGTCAGTCGCCGCCGTCGGCAGCGTTTTGAGCACAAACTGGCGATGAAACATATCCGGCAACAACGGCAAGAAAAACAGGTGAAGTGGCATAAGCGACGTCGCTATCAGGTCAGACTGGCACAGGCGGAGATTGAGCTGGCGTTTGTGACCCCGGGCGATCACGAGGATTGGTTAAAACGCTGGCAACAGCAGGGGATCGAAGAGTTTGACCTGAGTAACATGGTCTTTGCGTGGACGACGCGTTTCCCCTGTCTGGCCGAGCTGGATCGCTACCATTGGGCTGCGATGCCGTTTTGGGAGGCTCGGTTACAGGTAAGTCGGATCAGCGCCGTGTTGCCAGGTACGGTTCGATCGGATAACCGTGCGCGTATCCCCAATCGCCTGGTGCGCCGATAAAACCGGACGTCAAGCTGCGGTGGCTTCGCCACTGCGGCTATGATGTCGCCATGCCTGCTAACGTTGACCGAATGGTCACATGCATGTCCGTTGTCCATGTCGGCAGGATGTACGCTGGCGGGGTATATTCCTGCCATTTCCCTTCTCATAGAGACTTCCTCGTAAATAAATCAGGAACCTGGCCCCCTCCGGCAACTGGCCGGCGATGCCGTCCAGCCGTCAGCCCGACTGCGCTAACCGGGCAAGCTGCCCGGCAAGCTTCGCCGAACCCCTATGGGTTTCGGGCCTGCCGGCTACGGTCTGAGGGCAAAGGTCACGGGCCCGCTTGCAGCCGGCTACTGCCGGCGCCGCTTATCACTGTTCGTCACCAGGGCGACGATCGCTAAGGACGCCCCGGCTTTCGCCGTGTCGGGTGTGTTCATCCTCTCCGGATATCGGTGGCTATCTCCCGTGCGACCCCTTGCGCGGAGGGCTGCTTGTAGCACCGCCGCCCGCGTGAGCGCAAGGGTGAAATGCACGCCGCCAGCGGCGCCCTTGCGCTCCCCCGTTCGCCGTTGCTCCCTTGCCCTTTGCCGCGAAAGGTCCCGACGAGAGATGAATTAACCACCAGGCAGGAGAGAAGAATGAACACACAGAACGTCAACGTCAAAACCGCCGCTCAGGAGCCCTCGGAAAGATGGGGGAAAACCCCTGTTCTGATGTTTTCGGGGAAATACCCGGATGCCGACAGGGTAATGAGCCGACAACTTGAATTCATGGACGAGCTACACGGTGCTGCAGTTTCTGCCGACGAGCTGGAGCAGGCACTTTATGAAATTTTCAAAACGATGACGGATCGTGTCGCGTTCGACGGAGTGGCGTATTTCAATCCCGACAAGCCAAAAATCGTTTATGAGGTTGCCAAGTATTGGGTTAAGGCTCAGCGCCTTGCCGGTGAATATTTTGGCACCATCGGGAATGCTGCATGGGAACACGCGCGGTATCGCCTCGCTATCACATTGGCAATCGATAACTCGTATGTCTGATCTTAACCGTCTGGGCGGCAATAGCTCGGAGCAATCAAGTAAGGAGGTGTCTACCGGGAAACGCAAACCCGTAAATGAAAAAAGCAGCGTTTCCGCTGCTATCTCGTGCCGGTCTACCCCTAGGAAAGTTAGCCCGGCTCTCAATAATCGATTGGAGTAAAAACTATGACTATTGAAGGTTCAATCATTACATCAACCGCTTTGTATGTAAAGCAGTTGGCGGCAAATAACGAATTGCCGAAAAAGCAAACTCGGATCCTGCGGGACAGCCTCGCGGCCGCTGCGGTTCAGCCTGAACTGCGTGCATTGGGTCGGCATATTGCCAAATGTCAGCGTAAACGTCAGCCGGTACGTATTCCGGCCATGCGTGGCAGCGAGTTGGGGCAGGTATTACGCACGTTGGAACTGAAACGGGCCTACGCCTGATAACACTGACTGCCGTCCCTTCCGGGCGGCAGTTTTCCCGACTCAAACAGGAGACGCACATGACATTTTCAACAGTAGAGCAGTCTAGCAAGTGCCTCGGTGTGATGGCTGATATCACCGTTAACCCTTCCCTGGGGGGCGACCTCATTCCTTCAGTGTCCATTGATCGTATTATCGCGCAGCGCAACAGTGGCATTGCGCAATTTATGGACGGAATGACGCTTATCCATGCCGCAGCTAAACAGCTCTCTGCGGCTGCCAACAAGGATAATCTTTATGGATTCAGCGATGTAGTAAAACTTGCATTGGACTGGCGGGACAAGCCTGAGAAATACGGTGATGCGGTTGCCAAGTTGATTGATCAGAAAGTATGGGATCGGTTGCTGAGTGATACCGGCATGTACACGCTGATGAGCAGCAAACAACGGGATGAATGGGATCGCCAACTGAACAGCAAGGATTGCCCGGAGGTCACGCTTGAGACTGTGCTGGCGACGTTCAAGCAGTTGAATTCAGAGAAGGTAAATACCTTTGAACAAGGTGTTATCGACGTGTTCCGCAGCTTGTCATGGGATTATAAAACCAACAGTCCTTGCCGTCTTGGGAAAAAAATCATTGTGGAGCGCTTTCTCAGCACATGGCGCCACGGTCATTCCAGTTTCACATGGGAAGGGCAGCAACTGCTGGATGATCTGGCACGTCCGTTCTATCTGCTTGATGGGAAAACCGTACCGGACTTCAGAGCGGGAGAGGGTCAAAAGTACGCTGATTTTTTCCGTACTGGCAACAAAATCGGTGAGCTGTGTGATCTTGAATATTTTACCGTCAAGGGTTTTGCCAAAGGGACGGGGCATATCGTGTTTAAGCGTCCCGATCTGGTCAATGAAATCAATGATATCGTGGCGCGTCAGTTCCCCGGCATGTTGCCACCCCGCCTGTAACAGGGTGAGTTAACGCTAGGCAGGCAGGGAAACCCCCTGCCTGGAAAATATGTCCGATCACGGTACTTTGCCCCTGCTGGGGACGTGTATCGACAATGTTGGGAAGGCGCGGGTGAAGCAATCCATTTTTTTTAATGTGGCGGTAATGTGTCATTTTGGCACATTGCTGCAATCATGCATGTGGGTATGCCAACTGCCATAAATCGGCTGGGCAGAAAAGGCTGCTGTGGCTGCGCCACTGCGGATCTCTGCCTTTCTTGTCCGATTCAGCCATATCTTTTCCCCATCAGTTCGATATTGTCGTTTGGTTTCTCCCTTTCTTTGACGCCTCTTTTTCCTTTCGTCAGGCCTTAATAAACCCACAACGGGCTGGCGCTCCCTGCGGTGGCCGGTCGCCAGCGCCCGACCATCACCCCCACTCGACTAGCCAGCCGCACGCGGCAGACAAGTCTCGCCGAACCCTTCGGTTTCGGGCCTGCCGGCTAGGGTCTGAGAGCCAACGTCAACAGCAAGCGCTCGCTGCCGGCAGAAGCCGGCGCCGCTTTCACTGGTGGCGCCATAGGCACCACCGCCAGAGACGTCCCGCCGTTCCGGCGTGCCGGATGTGTTCATTCTCACGTTTGTGTCAGTGACCATCACCCGTGAGTACCGGCGCAGAGGGCTGGGGGTAGCACCGTCGCCCAACACAATACCAGGGTGACGCTACGCCGCCGCCAAAAACTTTTCCTTCCTGTGGGTCAGAAAACTTTTCGTTGTCGCCCTGGTATTGCGCCGTTCGCCGTTGCACCAGTGCCCTTTGCTGCGACGAAACTCACCGAGAGATGGACTAACCACCGACAAGAGGAAAACCAGAATGAACACACAAAACGTCAACACCGCTGCTCAAAAATCTTCCGAAAGATGTGATCTGAATGACTTTGAAACCTGCAGAGTCGGGCGTTTTGTGGTTCGTTTTTATGCACCATCAAGCGATGGCGCTATGCAAGGAAATTGCAGCTACATATGCAACGCCAGTAGCGAATGGGATGCGGCTTTTCAATTTGGACAGCATTGTAAGAATGCGCATTACGACATTTATTCGGTGATAGAAAAAGAACCGGTTCAGGTCGTCGCTTTGAGTTCAACTAACTACCGATTTGTACCACTGAGTTCAAGATGCTGGCGTTGTCTTGATACCGGATTTGTAGTGATCGTGACAGCCGATGGTGCGATTTATGACGAGATCATGCAGCCGTTAAATCCATACGGCACATTGACACCAATCTTCTAAAAATCTGCGGGGCGATGGCCCCGCCACTCATCACGGAGAAAATCATATGCATTCACTTAAAGAGCAAGAAAAAAAAGAGATGAAATCTGCTTTTGATTCTGAAGTAGAAAGGTTAAAAAATTCGCCTGAATTTTCGCATCTTAAAATGATTGAAAAAAACAAAAATTCTACTGTTGCCGAAGTAGTCTCAGCAAACATTCGTTTGCTACTGAAACAGAGTTTTCCCGATGTGAAATTTTCTGTCAAAAAAACCAATTATGATGCGGTTACGATAAAATGGGAAGATGGTCCACAGAATGAAAAAGTTGAAGAGATTACGCGAAAATTTAAGAACGGCTGTTTTAACAGTATGGAAGATATTTATGAGTATAGTGAAAGTCCATTCAATGCTGTTTATGGTGGTGTGCATTACGTTTCAGTAGACCGGCGTTATAGTGATAAACTCATCGAAAAAGCCATCACACAGTGTCGAACAATTTTTTCTGAAGAGGTCCCTGAATGGGTTGACGTAGATGCCTATAAAAGAGGGAAACTGTTTACGATTAGCTCAGGTTTCTTTTTCCACGATAACTTACAGAGTGAAATCCGTTTTGTTCTTAGATCACTTTAAGTATCAATAAGGCGGGTAAACCCGCCATTTTCATACTACTTTCTTAGTCTCTGGCTTTACTGCGGTCTTTGTTCGTTTTTTTGCTGGTGACTTTGATGCACGAATGATGTCAGATATTGACTTTTCACTCACTGCTATACCCACAGTCTGCAATGCGGATTTTATTTCCATTGCAGTATAACCCTTTGACGTAGATAAAGTGATGATGTTTTCTTTCAGTGAATCGAGCAATTCAGTTCTGCTGATTTTGTTCGGTGTCAAATCTGGCAAACACTCAAGTGTTAGCTTTGCTTCTTCAAGCTGTTCCTGGGTATAAAATTTGTTTCCTGCCATTTTGTCCTCGTGATTTTCATCAATGCCAACCAGACACATTAAACCATATCAATCCTGATAGGCCAAGCCTGCCCCCTCACTGACGCCTAATCAGGCGAAAAATAACTCGCATCTCGAAGGATAGACGTAGTAAAATGACGGACAGGAAATGTTTTGTCATTACCGCCTGCACGCAGTCGATAATGCAAAACACCTGGTCAGGGCTACGCCCCGACACCCCAGTTGAGTGTTAGAGGTTGAGTTATGTCGAAAAGCGAGTCGCGTCAGAAAGGGATCATCATCCAAATTCGATGCACCGAGGAAGAGGCGGACGCCATCAAAGGCAAGGCCAAGGCAGCAGGGATTAGTACCTCTGAGCTACTGCGCCGTTCCGCGCTTAACAGGAAGATCATGACCCGTACCGATACACGGTTGATGAACGAACTTCTTCGCCTAGGTGGCTTGCAAAAGCATCTCTACACTCAGATGCAGGAACAAATGACTCAAGAACTGAGTAAGCAGTTTTCGGACGTATTGGTCGAAGTGAAAAAGGCCATCATTGCACTGGATTTGAATCTCGTACCGGCAAACGAATAAGGGCACCATGAACGTTATCATCCCAGAAAAAAGACGAGATGGCGGCACCAGCTTTATGAAGCTGGTCGGCTACCTGAGTCTGCGGGATGAGAAAAAACCTGATGACGTTATCACGCCTGAAAAGATTGAAAAGACTACTTCCCGCGCCAGCCAGGCCATTTTTGATCGCCTGGTTGATTATTTTGAGCGGCGTAATGAGTTCTCACCGATGCAGGTCATCGCTAGCTTTCCTGATGGGCGAGAGCAAGTCATCATCGGTGGCGTTGAGTGCGAAACAAATTGCTTTTCACTGGAGACAGCTGCGGCGGAAATGAGCATGGTTGCTGCTAACAATCGCCACTGCAAAGATCCTGTTTACCATTTCATTTTATCTTGGCAAGAAGATGAAAATCCAAAGCCTGAACACGTATTTGATAGTGCCCGTCATTGCCTGAAAGAGTTGGGCATGGAGCATCACCAATTTGTTACCGGCATCCATCGTGACACAGATAATATTCACTGTCATATTGCAGTTAATCGTGTGAACCCGGAAACGTACCGTGCGGCCAATCTGTGGAATGATGCTGATACGCTGCAACAATGTTGCCGTGTTCTGGAGAAGCGTTTTGGTTTCAAACAAGACAATGGTAGCTGGGTGTGGGGTGATAACAATACGTTGCAGCGCGCCCCGTGGCGTTTCCGGAATGCGCCTCAAGGTGCTGCAAAACGTGAGATATATTCCGGCAAGGAAAGTCTTTATCACTATGCTGTTCGCCAGACGCGTACCCAGATCACTGACGCCATAAAAAACAAGAAAGCTAGTTGGAAATATTTTCACCTCTTGATGCATGCAAACGGATTGGGATTACGTGAACAAAATGGTGGTTTAGTAGTATACGATTTTGCTCGGCCAGACAGTATTGTGGTTAAGGCTTCTGACGTGCATCCAACATTAACAAAATTCAGACTGGAACCTTACATTGGGCCTTACGAACCTGCCCCTTCCTTTGAATCTGATGACCCGGAAGAGGGTGGCTATGCGATATATAACCGCTACCAATCTGAATTCCATGTACGCGATCGTGATGCCAGAAAAGAGCGTCGAGAAGAGCGTGCTGCTGCACGAGATGATCTCAAATTGCGTTACCAACAGTATCGCGGAGAATGGGTCAAGCCAGACTTGAACGTGAAGACGCGTCATCAAGAAATTGCCGCACACTATCAGGCTATGAAAGGTAATGTTCGCGACAGCTATCCCGATCCACTGTTGCGCAAGCTGATGTATCGCGTGGCCGAGTTCGAGCGCATGAAGGCAACGGCTGAGCTGCGGATTCAGATCCGAGAGGAACGTAAGACCCTGTTTGAATCTGGGCAATATCGACCATTATCTTACCGTTCCTGGGTGGAACGCGAAGCCTTAACTGGTGATGTTGCCGCAGTTAGCCAGCTGCGAGGATGGGCTTACCGTGAGAAACGAAAAGCCAGGACTTCTGCCCCTAATAAACATAAAGACAGTGTATTGGTGTTTGGCGCCGCTGACGATTCACCGTTGCTTGAACGGTCTACCCATGCAACCCGCTTACACCGGAACGGTACAGTTGAATATCTGCGTGATGGGGTTGTCGGTGTGGTAGATCGTGGCGACCAGGTTGAGATTAAGCCCGGGTTTGAGGATTACGACGATACGGCGAATTACCACCTGGCTGCAGAGATTGCCGGTGCCAAAAGTGGCGAGCGTGTGGAGGTTGTGGGTGATGACGATTTCGTTGACCGCGTGCTGATCGAAGGATGCCGCCTGAATTACCAGCAGGAAAAAGAGGTGTTCCGGCCAACAGATAATTGGCAGCGTGGTCGCTCTGAGATTCTGGAGCATCGCCATGTTCGGCCAGAGATGGGTTATGACGACCCGGCAGCATCACGGCAAGCTGATGATCGCGAGGATGATGCACCAACAGTGGATTCGTATTGGGGACCACGTCCTTAAACAGAGCTTCAACAGGCAGTAAATGGAAAGTAAAGAGAGATAATTAATGTAAATCATTGCGTTAGGCGCTGATTGCACAGGGTTGAAGGCCTGTACAACCAGCTAACCACAACAACCTGAACAGGAGGCTGCCATGGCTGCCATCGATCCTAGCCAATTTAAGGCATTACACAAGTATTTTCCGGCTTTAACCCTCACTCAATTGGCCACCGCTTACATGTACTCGACAGGAATTCCTGTGGGAACCATCGCACAGCTTCGGGATGTATCGGAGGACACGGTCAAAGACTCACTCAAAGCGGCGTGTAATCGAATGCAGTTAACGTCGATATCCACAATGGGAACAGCGATTCAACTCAAGTTAAATCTTGAGTTATTAATCGCCATTGACTCAATTCAGCTAAACTAAATCCATAAATCATAGTAACAAGTTTATGTCAACCCCCTTTTAAAGGGGGTTTCGCATTTTAGGAGAAAGGATTACTCTCGCCATAATTATTTAGAAGAAGTAGGAAATTATAATAAATGACAGATAAGTCACAGTGGAAATCAGCCCAGACTGTTATTGAAATGACTCCTGATGTTAATCGGCTACTGACTCAGGCCGCAAAGCGGTCTGGTCGCAGCAAGGTTAAAGAGGCATCAATACGGTTGACTGATCATCTAAAAACAGTGACTGATATTGCAGTGCCTGGTCGCCGTTTTCTTTCCGATGAATCCAAGTAGCGTTACATAGAGATCCAACACCAGGGAACTCTATTTTTAGTATGTTTAAGTAATAATAAAAAGACATTGCGTTAATCCGTAGGGCTTTCTTTTACCTGGAATCTAGCGATTTTTGGGTATTAGCCCATGAGTTATTTCCACGAAACTAATAATTCACCCGTTGGGGTGGGGTGCCTGTGGCCTTATTTATACGGGGTGGTGTCCGCTATTTAACAATTTTGGAAAGTCGGACAGCATTCTGTAACTGTTTAGACCCTTATGCAAAAATGCAATGTATCTATAGGTACGATCTGCCTCTAGAGAAGATTAGCACCACCCGCGAGGGACTGGGCGCGAACAGGCAACACTGGCAGAGCAGGGATGCTGACGCAAAAGAGATTTGTGCAAGTCCATTCGAACGAGTGGGCTTGCCCGAACTGTTGTTGATATTCAGATAAGGAGATGTTGATGGCAAAAGGAAAATTAAACGCACCGAAAAAGTATGTATGTAATTTTTCCGAGCTATTGACACTTGTTGAACCTGATATAAGTAAAGTAAATAGAAAGCGTAAGCGAGTTAGGCGCGACAAATTATTTTATTTAGGTGAAACAAAAGTGCAGGTAAAGAAAAAGCACAGACCGTCATCCCCAGGAATAAAAGCCTCCCCCCAAATTTCCCGCTCTAGACCCTGTGAACGCGCAGTCGCGTGTTCAGACATTCTTTGCCGCAAGGCTGCCGAGTGATAGCCCCTTTCATTGTTATTCAGCTTGTCGTCTGACTTTTTCACCTATCTATCCCACTGCGTAATTGAGGTGACTCTATTGAAAATATTCCTCCCCGTTGCCTTGGCGCCGGTGGTGTTAAGTGGGTGTGCTATCAGCACCTCTGCACCGCCGCGCGTTCCGGCACAAGAATTTGTGACGTCGTTGATCCAGGAGCAAGTACCGATTATCCAGAGGGCTCAAGCAGATCTGGCTCAGGCTAGCCGAATTCGTTTGAAACCTGCTCCGGCAGCTCGTGAGTCAGTGCCAGCGACTACTACACCGTCGCATCGCCCGCCAGATACTATTCAGCCCAAGGCATTGGCAGGTCAGCCGGTGCCTACTTTACAGGCCATCCGCTATCTCGGAGAACGCCCGGTCAGTTTGGCGCTTGCAAGAGCGGGGAAAGCTACGACGCTTCGACAAGCAATACGTCAGATTGCTCCTGCTGGATGGCAAGTTTCTTTCTCTCAAGAACTTAAACCTGATGCACGAATATCGCTGCAATGGCGTGGTAACGATCAGTGGCCGTTTGTACTGGATGAAGTGCTGCAGCAGCAAGGCAAGGTGGCATTGATCGATTGGCTGGCACAACGGATTTCCGTCGCGGCAAAATCTGCTGAGTTTGCCCCGGGTGCTGTAACCGTCCAGCCGCCAAACAAAATAGCGGTATCAACATCTACGGCTCCAGCTATGACGGATAAGCAGGGAACTGTGAGTTCTGGCCGTAATCCATTTGGTGGAAAAAAATCGGTACAAGCCCCAGCAACAGCGGTTAAAACCACCGCATCGCTGACGTTACCTAAGACAATTATTAAGCCGAAAGTCTGGCGGATCGAGGCGGGTAGCACGTTGAAAGATACCCTGTTCAGTTGGGCCGCCGCTGAGAAGTGCTCTACTCCAGACGTGGCCAATTGGACTGTCGCCTGGCTGACATCAGCAAATTACCGTATCGATGCACCGCTCCAATTTGAAGGCAGTTTCCGTGATGCGTTGAATAGCCTGTTTACCTTGTACGGTACGGCGAAAGTGCCATTGTATGCCGGCATTCGCCATGCTCAGTGCGTCATTTCTGTTGACGACAAGGAAATCCACTGATGGCCAGTCAGTAGGTTCCATATCCCTCTGTCCAAGAGGTTGCATTCGCAGCCTTAATTTCTGGAGGTACGAATGAGTTATCGCGGCAAAGTGAACATCGGCGTGATAGTCCTGTGCGCTGTGTTCTGGATTCTGATTTGGGGAGTTGTGCGATGATTTACTGGTTGCTCTCGGTCTTTCTGGGGCTTCTGGTATGGGTCAACATATCACCCCATGACCAAACAGGTGCGCAGATGCAGGATAGCACGCTGAGCCAGCGCGCTATTCAAACCGTCCGTTATATCAATGACATCAATGACTGGCGCTATAACAACCCTTCGCAAAAAGACGGCGTGATCCCTGATAGCGCCTTCGGTTGGTCACCCCTACCTGAATTACACAATGTGCTACAGGCTGACCGTGTGTATGTCTACCAGCCGGATCAACCAGGGTTGATGGCCGCGTTGTTGGCACAGAGTCGGCACTCAGCGTTGGTTGGAAAGGTCGCAGGAAGACGTCTGATCGACAGCTTTGGCAATGACATGCAGGTTAATGTACCGGCCAGCATTGCTGACGGCAGCCTGGTGTACCTCAACTAATCTCTCCTCACCGTAAGGTTAAAAATGAAAAAACACCTCCCCTTAACCGGGCTGGCGGCAACATTGTGTTTGCTGCTTTCCGGCTGTGCGCCGCTTGAGCGCATCGACAAGATCGACAACACCGTCTCGCAAGACGAAAAACAGGCAGATAAGCATCTGAATGCCCTTAAAAAGGGTTCTGTGGTACGTGATCTGACCTCTCAATGGATCAACCCTTACCCGTTAAATACCCAGTCAGGCGGCAATAACTTACTGCCACCTTGTGCTGTGGCTATCAATCGGCCTGGGAGTATCACGCTGGCGGAAGTGAGCGCCTTTATCAGTAAACGTTGCCGGTTGCCGGTGGTGGTGACACCCGATGCGCAGGCCATATTGGTGCCGACAGGGGGCAAAACTGAGCAACTCAGTGGCCCCGTTCCTGCGCCAGATCCGAATGGGATGGTGCCTTTGGCTGCGTTGGGTGGTTCACCCGCCCGAGCTGCACCGGCCGTTACCGGTGGTACTTCACTCAGGGGCGTGTTCTGGCAGGGGGAGTTGGGCGGTTTGCTCGACAATGTCACCACTCGCCTGGGATTGTCATGGCGTTATGAGCAAGGCCGGATCGCCATTTTCTATCTCGACACCCGGACGTTCCCGGTCATGTTTATGGACAGTAAGGCGAGCTTTGGCTCAAAAACCGTGAGTGGCACCACCTCATCGATGGGGGCTACGGGCGACAGCAGCGGCGGTGGGCTCAGTGGCGACTCCAATACCTCACAGGCGACTGAGATGGAAATCAAGTCGAGCCTGTACGAGGACGTCACCAATACCATCAAGTCGATGTTGACGCCGGGCACCGGGCGCATGAATTTGTCCGCCGGTGTATTGACGGTTACGGATACACCGCGTGTGCTTGAGCAGATAGGCCGCTATCTGGATGACCGTAATAAAGAGCTTAACCGGCAGGTGGTGCTCAACGTCCAGGTCTACAGCGTTGAGAAACGTACTCAGGATCAGTACGGCATTGACTGGAACGCTGTATTCAACAGTGGCAGCGTCGGGTTGTCTTTGACCAATGCGTTCACCGGGGCTTCGTCCGATGCCCTGAATGGCGGTATTTCCATACTGGATGGTAAAGGGGCAGGCACCAAGGCCTTTATCAAAGCCTTGTCCGAGCAGGCGAACGTCAGCGTGATGACAGAAGCCTCGAGCATGACCACTAACCTGTCAGCGGTACCCATCCAGGTTGCGCTGCAGCAGGATTATGCCTCCAACGTGACCACAGAGAACACGGCTAACGTCGGCTCATCGAGCAGCATCACCAAATCAACCATCACCACCGGATTCAACATGACGGTGCTGCCGTTCCTGATGCCCCAGTCGCCAAAAATGCAGCTGCAGTTTGCAATCAATATGTCGGACGACCCGACCATGCGTACGTTCACCAGTGACAACACCTCGGTCGAACTCATGAAAACGCGACTCAAGACCTTTACCCAGCGCGTCATCATGCAATCCGGCCAGACGTTGGTGCTGAGTGGTTATCAGTCTCTTAATAATACCGCCAACCGCCAGGGTGTCGGCAGTTTCCGCTTCTTCGGACTCGGTGGCGGTGCCAACGGTGAAAACAACAAAACCATGCTGGTCATTCTTATCACTCCGGTCATTTTGGGATAAGCCATGAAACAACAGACTACCTATACGTTGCAGAATGGGAGTGCCTGGCTGGTTGCCGGATTGCACTGGCAGTATCTGCCGCTACGTGGGCGCCGCAGCATGCGCTTACGTGCTAAAGAAGCGCATGCCACACATTGGGCGGCGTTACCTACCGGCGATGGCCAGGCGCAAGGCACTTTGCTTGGCACCGTCAGCCTTACGGACAAAACGCGCCGAAAAGGCGGTCGACATACATTGGCATCAATGGCGTTAGCCGTCCTGCCGGCATTACCAGAGGCCTGTTACGGTGTTTTCCCGTTACCGGATGGCCAATACTGGTTTGTGGCTGTCAGCGACGGCATGTTGTCACCGTTTGGCGATATCGTGGGTGATGACGCGGCCATACGAATAGCCGTGTCCAATTTTCTGCAAATCACCTCTGCGCCGGCGACGGGTTGGACGATATATGCCCCACACGGCTTTTTCCCCGAACAAGGCACCGAAGATAAGGCGCTCTCGACACTGACCGACAACAAGGTCGGTTTGCGACGTGCCCGTCTGAGTAAAACCCATAATCCGCAGATGCTGTGGCTGTGGGGGATTGCGGTGATGGCGTTGGGCGTAGGGTATACCGGCTATTCAACATGGCAGACGCATCAGGAAGAGGCGCGTATTGCTGCTGCTCAGGCGGCGCTGATGGCCAGACAACAACTGGAGCAACAGGCTCCGGCCGACAACCTGAAGCCCTGGGCAACGCAACCGCGATTCCCGCCGATGCTCAGCGCCTGCAGTAGCGTGTGGAAAGACGCGCAGATTTCTATTGCCGGCTGGGTATTCAATACGGCGACGTGTGATGCTCACGGCAAGATCACGCTGCACTACACCTTGCCGAACGGGGGCACTGTGGGGGACTTTGCCTTGCGGTTGCCCGTTCTCTATGGGGCAGATATTCAACCGGTGTTTAATATTCCCGGCAGCGCGGATGACGCATCCTTTGCGTTACCGGTGTCGCTTTCTCCTCCTGAATACCCCGAAACGCTGCTCCCGGGCAGCCAGCAAATCCAGCATCTGACCAGCTATGCCCAGCGTATCAATGCGCGTTTGCGCCTTAGCGAAATGGACGCGAGCACGCAGTTAACGCAGGGCGACGTACAAAGCCTGCCATGGCGCACCTACAGCTTTACGTTCATTACCGACATTCCGCCCGATAGGTTGTTTGCGCCAACGCGCTTCAACAGCAGCGGGATAAGGGCGTCCAGTATCACGACGACGCTCAAGAACAACCGTCTGGAATACACCATTGAGGGACTTCTGTATGCCAACCGTTAAATCCTGGGTAACACCCTGGGCGTTGTGCCTGGTGCTGACCGCACCCGGTGTATTCGCCGCGCCTGTCGCTGACATACCGGCGGCTCCACTTGCAACACCTTCGGCTGAAAAGTCGGTGAAGCCGCCGACGTCAGCCGATATTCCCCTGCCAACCACATTTACCCGCACAGAGGCTGGGCGGGCGTTAAATCTGGGTCAACTGGAAGCCATCCAGGCAGAGACAGTGCTGTATGAGGCCCAGTTGGCCAGGGCCAAGGCGCTGAATGAACTGCAAAAGAACGGGTATGACCGTGCACTGGATCAGCCTTTCAACCCAGCGCCACCTTCTCAGGACAACAAATCCGAGGTCAAGGGCGCGGTGCAAGATGCTGCACCACCGCAGATTGTGGAGATCACCGGCGCGGGTAAAGGATTCACGGCCGTGCTGGCACTCAGCAACGGCAATCAGGTTACGGTGCAGGTGGGGAATCGTATCCCGGGTACGGAGTTCGTTGTTAAACGGATCAACATCAATGAAGTCGTGGTCTCCGGGAAGAACCAAACACTGGTGTCTCTTTCCTTTGCGGGGTAACCCATATGTATGAGAAACGTGGTTCAACCTATATCCATTTAGACCTGGCCAATTCTGACGCCCCGACGCTGTATGTGTCTGACGCGCATAATAACAGTCTGGCCGTCACGTCAGAGATTGCCGGTGCGTATAAGAATTACCCCAGACTGCAGGTTAAGCGGGTTCAGCTCGACAAGCTGAAAGAATTGCAGCAAAGCCAGGTAACCGACAACCCCGAGGCTAACGATTATTCCGCTCAACAGGCGAAAATCATCGGTTTTTTTCGGGAAGCCAAGAAGAAAGGTGCCAGTGATATTCATCTGCTGATCGGGATGAACAATGTGACCGTGGTGCAATTTCGCGTACACGGCGACCTCGAAACAGTGACTCAGCTGGATCGCGCCGAAGGAATGACGCTGGCGTCGACGATTGTGATGTCCATGTGCGATGTGGCCGAGAAGAGTTTTAATCCCAATCGCGCTCAGGATGGGCGGGTGCGCAAAGAGTTCCTGCAGGGCCTTAAGCTTTTCGGCGCACGCTATGCGCACACACCGGCAGAATTTGGGTTGTATGTGGTGATGCGCATTTTGCCTGATGAAGGAAAGGCCCCACCCACGCTGGACGAACTGGGATTTCTACCGGAACAGCAAATGCTCATTCGCCGCATGCTGGCACGCCCTGAGGGCGTCATTATCCTCTCAGGGCCGACTGGCTCAGGGAAAAGTACCTCCCTGCGCACGTTCAGCGAAATGTACCTGTCTTTTACCGGGCATCGAAAACGCCTGATGACGCTGGAAGATCCGCCTGAGGGACTGATTCTGGGGGCGGTACAGACCCCCATCATTGCTGATAAAAACGATCCGGATGCCGTTAGTCGTGCCTGGGTTCGGTCTATTTCTGCTGCGTTGCGCCTAGACCCCGATGCCATGGTCGTCGGCGAAATTCGTGATGCCAACTCGGTTAAATCTGCACTGACGGCGGCCAAGTCAGGTCACTTGGTGGAAACCACGCTGCATGCGAATGACGCTGTCGGCATTCTTGACCGCCTGACAGACACGTTGGGCATCCCTATGGGACAGGTGGCCGATCCCCAAGTCATGATCGGTTTAATCGCTCAACGACTGGTACAGCTGTTGTGTCCGCACTGCAAGAAAAGTTGGAGTGACGTCAGTGACAGTCTGGAAGACGAGAAAAAAGCGTTACTTGAGCGCTTTTGCCGAGTGGAGACGTTGGCCTTTCGCCATCCTGAGGGATGCGAGCACTGTTATAAGGGCGTGACTGGCCGGCGTGTCATTGCGGAAGTTATTCGTCCCGACGCCAAATTCATGGAGCTGTTTCGTCATGATGGCAAGCTGGCCGCGCGCAGTTATTGGGTGAACGTGCTGGGCGGCATTACTCGCGGTCAGCACCTGTTGCGTTATCTCAATGCCGGGCTGGTCGACCCAATCGATGCGGATTACATCAGTCCGCTTGATGAGGACAGTCTGACCTTGCTCCCCCCGGAGCTCACATCATGATTTCCCGCTTGCGCGAACGTCTGACGGCATTGCGGGGCAAGGTGCCGTCATCGGAAAAAATGAATGAGGGGTTAGGCCGCTGGTTGGCGCAAAAGACCTTCTCCACTGCTGACCGCCTGACGCTCTATGAGGACCTGGCTTTTCTGCTCGACAATAACCTTAAAGTAGAAAAAGCCATCAATTCGATGATAGGGAGCTACGGGAACAAACGCCCCCCGGTGGTCTATTGCCTGGAAGATATGCTCAGTGCACTGCGTCAGGGCAGATCAGTCGATCAGGGGTTGGCGCCCTGGATACCCCGACAGGAAGCCGCCATCCTCAGTTCCGGTGTTCAGGACGGTAACCTGGCTGCCGCCTTATATCGGGCTATCACCGTGGTTCAGGGGATGTCAGATATGAAATCAGCGCTGGTTTCCACACTGGCTTACCCGATGCTGCTGATGGCAACCACATTCGCCATGATGAAGATGGTGACTGTCTACTTTCTTCCTCGTCTGGAGTCATTATCTTCCCGAGAAAACTGGACTGGGGGGCTGTGGTGGCTCAGCGCCATCTCAGAGTTCTTTGTCAATCATGCAATTATTCTCAGTGGGCTGGTGATCCTGTTGATTGGGTTCGTTGTCTGGTCGATGCCGAACTTGATTGGAACAATACGACAGCATGTTTTGGACCGTTTATTGCCCTGGAGCGTGTATCGCGATGTGCTTGGCGTGGGCTTCCTGCTGAATTTCAGTGCGTTGATGCGTGCTCAGGTGAAGACGGAAGACGCTATCGAGATGTTGAGTCGCTATGCACCGCCCTGGTTGTATGAACGATTGGCCGCAACCCAGCGTCAGGTTAGGCAAGGTGACCACCTGGGGTTGGCATTACGCAATGCCGGCTACGGATTTCCCTCCCCACGCGCTATCGACAAACTGGTCCTGCTGACTGATGGCGATAACGCTGAAATGATTATTGAAAATTTTGCACGGGCCTGGCTTGTGCAAACCGTAGCCCGGATCAAGCGGACGGCGTCTTTGCTTTCTTACATCGCATTGGGCACCAACGCTGGCTACATGATCCTGATCCTCCTGGCCACACAAAACCTCAACGACCTCGTGGGCACACGCTAAGCCGCCCACTCTCCACAAAACCTAAAGGAAACAGTAATGGAACTGACTCAAACTCCTCACTCGGCTATCAACCGTGGGGTTATCACCCTGCTTGAAGCGGCCATTTATTTTGTTCTCGTCCTCGTTGTATTAGCTATCGCGATTACCCAGGGCGGCGGTTTGTTTAACAAAAATGATGCCAGCACGGAATACAACAATGCCGCAGAGTTGCTGACTAACAGTCGCAGTATGCTGAAAACCTCTGGCATCTATAACTTCGCAGCAGCTGATGCCATGACCGGTGCACTTATCCAGTTTGGTGGTGCGCCGGCCAATATGACGGTTGTCGGGACAAAATCCTCCGGTAGCGCCAAGCTGCAAAACCTGTGGGGTGGGGCTGTCACCGTGCAACCCGTTGCGACGGCCGGCGGTCAGAAGTCCTCCTTCTCACTGACCTACGCGGCGGTTCCACAGGAAGCGTGTATTACTCTGGCGACCAAGCTGAGTGCGGCGCCGAGTGTTGTGACCACCATGGTTAATGGTACGTCAACTAATGGTGCAATCGCGGCGAGCGCCGTTGGCGCACAGTGCACTGCAGATAAAGGCTCCGTTGGTCAAAACACCCTCACGTTCACCAGCAACACCTGATGCCCATCCCGCCGGTAACGTCCTGTTGCCGGCCTCCTTCTGGAGTGCATTCTTATGTTGTTTTCTTTTCAACGTGCCTTGTCCTGCCTGGTGCTGGGCGGGGCGTTATTATTATCGCTGCCGGCACAGGCATTCTGTTTTAACGAGGCGGGCGCCCGCTATAAAGTCGATCCCTTATTACTGCGTTCAATGGCCACCGTTGAAAGCAGTCTTAACCCACGCGCTATCGGCAATAATCGCGATAAAAAAGGGCGGGTCACCAGCCGAGACTTCGGGCTGATGCAGATTAATGACCGACACATTCCCCAGCTGCGTGCGCTGGGCATTATTCAAAGTGAGCAGGACCTGCTGACCAATACCTGTCTCAACGTACAGATAGGGGCCTGGATACTGGCAAAGCATCTCAAGCAATGCGGCGTCAATTGGCAATGCCTCGGCTCCTACAATGCCGGGTTTGCTGACAACAACGGTCCACGGCGCATGATTTATGCGCGGAAAGTGTATGCGATGTACATGAAACTTAAGGGAGGTGCAGCCTGATGACCCTGTATCTCCTGAAGTTTTCGTTACTGATGGCCTTCGCCAGCGCCACGTTGTGCATTGGTGCCCAACCGTTGGTTCATGGGGCGAAAAAATTCTTGCTTAAGCATGATGGCCCGCCACTCACCCGACTGCAGGTCAGGGGCGTCACAATCGTTTTCGCCGGTACCGGTACTGTCCTGATCGCAACGACAGCACTCGCGGGTTTCCCCTGGTTAGGAACGGTCAAAATTCTGGGGCTGTTTGCGTGGGGTATTCCCATGGTACTGCTTGATATGCGCAATTACTGGCTACCGCTGCGGTATACCTCCGGTTTTTGGCTGACTGGTCTGCTGTTTACCTTTCTGCCTGGGAGTACGATCACCCTGCCGGAGGCGCTCACAGGTAGCATCGGCATGTTTATGTTCCTCTATGCATTTCACTACGGCGCCAAACGCCTGCGGGGTGAAGAAGGGTTTGGCCTGGGCGATGTGCATTTAATTGCCGCGCTGTGTGCCTGGTTTCCCTGGCGATTGGCCAGCGTGCTGAGTGGATGTGCCTTCTTGCTGTTTATCGTCGGTGCGTTGCTGACGAAAAAAACGGCTCAACCTTATGCTCCCTGGCTGTTCGCCTTACTGGCGGCCTTGGCCGGAAGCTTTCCTCAATTGACCCTATCAGGTGCTTTATGACTGCTGAAGCTGCCAACCCTCGTATCAACCGGGGGGTATCGTTGATCTCATTGGCCATCGTGCTGGGGATTGTGTTAATTGCTGCCCCTATCGGACTGGAAAGATATTCCAACTATATAGAGGAACAAACCTGGGTCGTGACAGCCACACACCTGAGTACGGTGAGTCAGGGTGCACGCCGATACGTCAAAGATAACTACGATGCGTTGCTGAATCAGGTCAAAGGGGGCGGCAACGTCACGGTAACCGGGCAGACCCTAAGGGATAAAGGGTATTTGCCGGCGGGTTTTTCCCTGACTAACAATAACGCCCAAACCTATATTCTTGCTGTGACACGCAATCCTGCGCAAACCGACAAACTGGTCGCTTTTGTTTTGACCGCTGGCGGTCAGAACATTGCGTTCAAGGGCCAACGCTATATCGCTCAGAACACTTCTGGCCTGGGGGGATATATCGAACCAGTGAATGTGGCCAATGGCGCCGGCGGTGGCTGGCAGGTCAACCTTTCTAGCCTGGGGCTCAGCGGGCAAAGTGGTCACTTGGCAGCCTATCTGACGTCTGATGTATTGGCTGGAGGAGCGGAAGAAAGTGATCGTTTGTATCGTTTTCAGGTTAACGGTCGTCCCGACCTCAACAAGATGCATACTGCGATCGATATGGGGGCTAATGACCTGAATAACGCAAATGTCGTTGATGCAAATACGGGTAACTTCAAGCAAAACGTCAACGGTCAGAATGTCTATGCGACTGCGGATATGTCGGCAAATCGTCTCGCAGCCAACACTTCGGTTTGGTCCGGGGGCTGGATTGGGGCTGTCGGGGATGTGCGTAGTGATACTGGTTGGCTCATCAGTAAACATGGTAAAGGTTGGCTTAATGAAGACCATGGCGGTGGGTTATACATGGATGACAATGACTGGATTAAATCGGTTAACGGCAAGGGGATTTATACCAGCGGGCAGCTTAAAGGTGGAACCGTTCGGGCAGATGGCAGGGCGTCGGTTGGTGAATATCTACAGTTGGATGGTGTAGCGACAGAAGGGCAGGGGTGCTCTCCTAATGGTTTGCAAGGCAGAAACTCAGCAGGGGCAGTGTTATCTTGTGTCAATGCTGTATGGAAAACATCATCAATCACGGAGACCGTAAACGCATTCGGTGATAGTAAATGCGATAATAAGAGTGGTCAATCAATCGCCTATTGCCCCAGCGGCTATAAGCTATTATCCGGTGGATGGGAAATGACCCGTTGGTCTTGGGATCAAGGTAGAAATTCACCAGACACATCGAGTTCTGACCCATATATTAATGCCTGGCGTGTTTCACCTCCCGGTGATGCAGGAGGTTGTATGCGTGCCGTTGCGCTATGCGCAAAATGATAGCTATTGCCTTCCTCCATTTGGTAGTATTCCCACTCTTTGTTGCAGTCATGGTTAATTTGTATGAATAACAACAGGTTGGATAGTGTTCAGGCTCTTCGAGGTCTGGCTGCTCTTTTTGTCATGTTATTTCACTTTAGATGGAATATAAATCTTCCCTATCCTGGCTTAGGAGATGAGTTATTCGGCTGGGGGGCTATTGGTGTTGATGTTTTCTTCATAATAAGTGGGTTTGTTATCACGCTTTCAGCGAAGAAACTAAAACCAGGATTATCGGCGACAGGGGTGTTTTTGAAACACCGCGCGAGGAGAATACTTCCAGCCTACTTTATTATCCTGCTAATTACTTTTCTTTTGTCTGGGGCCATGAGCACGTTCCATTACCCAGAGAAAGTGAGTAATTTTGCAAGCGCACTTACTTTCTCCCCAATTGATGCCAATAATTCTCCCTTCTATGTAGATGATGGTGGTGTCTATGGTATTAGGTGGACATTGAATTACGAAGTTTTTTTCTACTTGGTGATGGCAGTTTGTCTGATATCAAAATACCGATGGCTACTGTTGTTTGGCATGTTTTCGTTAAGCCTTATTGTTTTTCCTATGTTAGCAGGGCAATCACCAACCTTAGGAGTTAGTGGCTATCAATTCAATTCAGCTTACTTGAATTTAATGACCAACCCTATCATATGGCAGTTTTTGGTGGGCGTTGGGTTTGGTCTTATCTATCCCTATACAAAAAAATTAAATAGTCAGTTACGCTTAGTAATATTAGTTATTGCAATAGTTGTTACAGGCTACTTCGTTTTCTTTACACCATCACTGGGTCATGGACTAACGATGTCAGGGTGGTATCTGTCAATTTTGTTTATTGCTGTAGTCTTAAATGATGAGATCATAACGAAATACACGCCGAGATTCTTTATTACTTTGGGGGAGATATCATTCTCTCTCTATCTTATCCACACACTAATGAATGGTGGGATAGGAAATCGGCTTGAAAATATTGGTGTACCTGACGGTTTACCAAGGTTTGTTTTGTCGTGCGTTATCTCCATCGGGTTGGCCTACTTGTCGTATAAATTTATTGAAAGGCCAGTGAGTTTTAGAAAACAAAAGTCAGTAAGGCATGAGTCAATGTAGTTAATAAAAGGGGCGCAATGCCCCTTTGCTTTATTTCTTTTCTAACCCCACTCTAAATTCAAATTAATCTAAATAGTCAGATATACAGGATAAAGAAACATGAAACTTTATTGCATGTTACTCTTTGTGCCTGTGGTGCTTAGTGGATGTCAATTTCCGGCTAAAAGTACCGCAGTCATGCCGCTCAAAAATACAGATACTCAATATAATGCTGAGCAGATTAGTAACGCTCAGAATAATTTGTATTTATCCGGCGCGATAAACCAAATTCGAGCACCTTTATTTACACCCGATATCAGTGCCAATTCTCAGCGCGTAACCCTCAACTGGGATGGCGATGCTGTCGAGCTGCTTTCTCATCTGGCCCGACAACGTGGGTTGACCTTTAACTGGACGGGTGTGCGGCTTCCATTGCCGGTCAATCTGCATGTAAACGGCGTCACCTACCAGAACCTGTTGCGAATGATTGAAGTCCAGACTGCCTGGCGGGCCACACTGCATGAGTTTCCTGGCCAGCTCACACTGGCCTTTTCACAACCAGAAAAACCGAGGGGGCGTAGATGAAAAAATCCATTCTGACGCTGCTTTTCGTCAATGGCGTACTGTGCGGCCAGGCAGCAGCTGCACAATCCCCTTCAGAGTCTGCACCGCCAGATATGGGCAGTTACCTCAGTCCTTCACAGCCATCAACGTCGGATGTGTCGGAAACGCGGCGTCAACTGCTTGAAGAGGCTGGACGCACATTGGGTTTTCGGGGCGGAAAAGCACAGCGAGCCTGGGAGCTACGGCAAACACTTGATGCCGTCGCCAAAAACCTGGATTCCTTATATGACTTTCGTACTTTGATCAGCCGCCAAGGTTGGCTTCCTCCGGTGATCAGTGAGGCTCAGGATGTGGCCCACATCACCCCTAATCAGATAAGAACCGCTACGCATGTGTATGAAATTCTCACCCCGGAGCGTTTTGTCAGCAACCCGCCATCCTGGCGGAGTTGGCTCAACGCAGGCTTATCCACCTCGGCTATCGATGGGCCTGAAGCGGCAGTGATACCGTCCAACGGTGCGCAGAAAACGCTATGGCAGGCTGCTGTTCGAAAGGGGTGGGAAGAAGGGCGAGAGAGTGCTGACCATACGTTGGAAGCCAATTTCAATCGTCTGACCCGTGATTATCGCGGCATGTTGGTTTACTCCCGCTTGTTGCAACAGGGGTATATCACCTCTCCGGTGGTGACCGACCAGCAACAAACCGTCAGTGGCGATCGTAGCAAGCTGACCACGGGGGATAGGGTACGTCGCCTCAAAGAGCACGCTGGATTTGTGCCTGACAAGACGAAATGGAAGCCGGTAATACAAAGAGAGGGCGATCATGACTGAATCTACTGACTTTGTACCCTACCCTTTTGATAACGGGCTGGACGGCAATGCGCTGAAAGCGTTTTTTGTCTGGTGCGCCAAGCAGAATGTTAGTGATATCCATATCCAGGGCGGCAATCACTTGGTCGTCAGCCACCACGGTCGATTGCGACGAGCCAGCACCTTTGTACTGGCTGACGATACCTTGTCCAAACTGATTGACGAGGTCTTTGAGCCGGAGGTCCGGGCAACGGCCGGCGGGGGGCATCCAGTGGACAGGGCGCTGCAGCTGGATGGCGATATGTACCAGCGTTACGGTCTGGATCGTGGCGAACGGTTGCGATTCCGCTGCAATTTCGTACAGGCAACGGCGGGGCGGCTTGATACGACTATTGCACTGACTATGCGAATTATCCCGACCGCAATTCCCGACCTGGATTCGTTGGGTATCGAGGATGATCTACGCAGTGTTGTTCTGCCTCATAAAGGGTTGGCCTTCATTGGCGGCGAAACCGGCTCCGGAAAAAGTACCTTCCTGGCGTCGGTTTATCGGCACTGTATTGATCATGACCCTGACCGCAAAGTGACGACGACCGAAGACCCGATAGAATTTGTTCTGGGTAAGAGCGGAGATATTTTGCCGGCGACCCAATTGCAGATCCGGCGGGATGTGGCCAATTTTGCCGAAGGTATCCGTGCTGACCTGCGTCGAGCACCGTCGGTTATTGGCGTCGGGGAAATGCGTGATCGGGAAACCGTGGAGGCCGGTATACAGGCGGGCCAGCTTGGTCATCTGTGCTTATCGACACTGCACATTCACTCACCGGGTGAGGCCATACCTCGCTGCCTTAACCTGTTCCAGGCGGAGATCCGCGAAGCTATCGCGCACGACATGCTGGGGGTACTGCAGTACATCGTGGTGCAGAAGTTGCTGAGAACAATTGATGGAAAACGGCAGGCTGTGCGTGAATACATTATCTTTGACGATCCCTTACGGGAACGGCTGTCGCAAATGCCTTACATCAAATGGGGCCAGCACATTGACGGCATTATTCGAACTGAGAAACGGCGCATTGCCGATCATGCCTGGCGGCTGTACTTGCAAGGCCGCATCGCTCGCAGCGAGCTGGCCGTCGCCCTGACTAGCCACCAGTTGCGTGAGTTGGAGCGAGGTCATGCCCATGAATGATGAACAAGAACCTTTGCCACCGGGCTATTGGCGCAATGCCTCTCGGCGGCTCAACGTTTACGGTGTTCCGGCCCCCTTGTTTCTGCTGTATTTATTCTGGTTCCGCTTCCCTACCTGGGACACGATTTATGTGATCAGCGGCATCATCATTTTTTTCCGAATTCTGTCGGCCTTTGGTTGGACGTTGACAGTACTGAATGCCCGGCTGGTCTATCTGCTGCGAGGAAAGCGGCTGTCGGGCCGCCCGTGGTGGTATCGCCGCTTTACTGAAGGCGAGTGACGATTATCCGCATAGGCCTTTTAGGATGCCGGGGTATGGATCGGCGTCGAGGAGATCAACATGGGAAAAGTAATTGAGCACTGTCTTTGGCTGGCGGTGCCGCACGAAGAACGAGATAAGGCTCGCAAGGCTGCAGGGCTACTTGATGATGGCCGTTCGGCACTGGCCTGGGATAAAGATGCCGTTCTGTGGTACGCGCGTCCAGGAAGCGATATCGATCGCGTGAAGGCTTGGCTGCCTGATAACACCATCAGCACCGGCGGTGGTGATGCGCAGGCAGAGTTTCATGATGCCCTGACGCAGGCGGGATTAGTCGTGAAAGGCTTGCCGGTGATGGACGGGAAACGGCATCGCGTCGCTACGCTGGAGGATAAGAAGGGGCAAAAAAGTGGCGTTTACCGTGGGTTCCTCGATCGCCGACCCGGCGGCTGGTTTATCAATTACCACCGTGCTGAAACGGAGAAGTCGGTCACTAACTGGAAGGCGAGCGGAACAGAAGTTGACCCCGTTGCCCGGCTGCACATTCGGGCTGCAGCCCGCCAGGCACACGATAATGCTGAACGGGCACGAGAGGCCAATTACCGTCGGCAGACGGCGAAAGCGCAGGCATTATACGACAAACTTCCGGGGGCCGACCCCGCCCATCCCTATCTGGTGCGAAAGGGGATAACCCCGACGCCAGAGCTGCGACAAACTCAAAACGGTGCCCTGGTGGTGCCGTTTTTTAATGCTGAGGGTGAGTTTCGCACCTTGCAGTACATCACGCCTGACGGTGATAAGCGGCTTTATAGCGATGCGCCAAAGCAGGGTAATTTTTTGGTGGTGGGAGGCCCGCTCTTACCTGATGCCCCGGTGATGTATGCCGAAGGGTATGCCACTGCCAGAAGCCTGAATCTTGCCACTGGCCAACCGGTCGTGATGACCATCGATGCCGGCAATATGGCTGCAATAGCAAACGTGTTGCACGCGCGTTATCCCAACACCCCACATATCTTCCTGGCCGATTTGGATCATGCGAAGAAAGTGAACAAGGGATTGCTGATGGCAACCCAGGCAGCGTCCTCAGTGACTTATGGTGCTGCAATTGTGCCTGATTTTACCGACGCTGAAAAAAAACTGGGGCTGACCGATTTCAATGACCTTCACCAGTCGCGTGGGCTTGATGGGTTGCGTTTGCTCGTGACCGCCAACATCGCCCGAACACTGGAGATCATCCGAGAGGAAAGAGACAAAATGAACCTTCCATCCGAGGGCGTATCGCCGCCCATTCCTGACGAACCGCTACCTACTCCGGCCGACACTATGCCGCCAACGCCGGCCGAGAACATCGGGCCTGTTGAACCGGCGGTGGATCATCTTCCCGTTGTTGATGAGACGCCGATTGATATTAATGATTATGCGTCCTGGGCCGCGCAGGCCGATACGTCGGCAGTACCGTTACCTGATATGGGGCCCGAACCTACAGAGAGCCCCGATGTTTCTGAGGTAGTAGCCCGCTCAGACAACGCCCCCATTTCTCTGGCAGGGCGGCTTAATCCTGAAGGGCGCGTACCAGAACCCACCCCGACCGGAGGTGAAGAACCCGTTGTACCGGCGCCCGAGACGACTGAAACGTCCCGGGTGACGGCTGCGGATACGGCAAGTGAACTGGAGGCTGATGTGCCACCTCGCTCAGCCAGTGAGCCAGAGCAAGAAAATGCCATACCGGCGTCACAGTGGGTTCACCGCGCTGAGTCAGAACAGACCGCAGCCTCACCTACCGTTGACGCTATCTGGGTTGGACCGCCACGCCCGAACGGCGAAGCCGCTGATCCTGACGTGGCGTTGATTGACAAGGATGCGTTACTCCAGCGACTGTCATGGGAAAAACAGGGGGACAGCGCGGTTCTCTACAAACTGGATAACGAACCGGCGTTCATCGATCGGGGTTCTCGGTTGGATATGGCGGAAGGGGCCAGCCAAAGCGATGAGAAGGTGCTCGCGGCGTTGTTGACGGCGGCACAGTATTACCGGGGACGTATTGAGTTGACCGGTAGTGAAGCTTTTCAGGAAAAAGCGATTGCCTTGATTGCCCAGCATAAAATCAATGTGGCGATGAAGGTACCCGCTCAACAGGCCATGCTGGAGGATGCGCGGAAGTTATTGGCTACACCAGTATCAGCGCGTGACGCTGTCACTGGTGACATGGTTCCGATGCCAGCTCATTCCCCCACATCGCAACCGGCTGCATCGCCGGTGAATCATCCCGACCCCGAAGCAGCCACACCGGCGGACGCCCTGCGAGAGGTTGCACCAGCCGTTGATCATCGTGTCGCTCCTGCAGAGCGACCGCAAGATAATGCGGCTCAGCCCGACAGCAGTATTTCTCCCGCTATTCACCAAAGTTACAAAGCGGCGGCGGCGGGGGTGACGGGCAAGGTACTCGAATGTGGTAACGCACCTTTCCGTTTTGAACCCGGTCAATCGCAAAGCGCTTTTATTACGCTGCGGACGCGAGAAGGAAAACAAACGTTCTGGGGTAAGGAGCTTTCGGGGTTGCTGCGTGAAACGCGCATTAAGCCTGGCCGCATAGCGACACTGACCTGGCTGGGAAAGGAGGCGGTAACCGTACAGGTTCCGCAAAAGGACGATCAGGGGGTGGTCACCCATTTTGAGTCTAAAACGGCTCATCGCAATCAGTGGTCGTTGACCCCGACTGGGGGCGATACGGTACGCACCGGCACTGATGAAGGCGTGAAGCTGGCGGCATTCGATGCGTCGCGCTTTGCCAAAATCCAATCGGCCATCATTACCCAACTGCACCTTGATATGCCGCCGCCGGCTGCGCCTAAGGAAGGTGTGTACTGGTTGCGTCCTGATGGGCAGGGCAGTCAGACCCCCGGAGATGTGTTATCCGCACCACGGCCGTCCGTGGATAAAGGGGCTGGGGAGCCGGTTGTCAGCAGTTGGTCGAAAGATGGCCATCTTGATTTGTACCTGGTACGCAGTGATGGCCCGTACCTGCAGGGTGTGGTTCGCCACCAGGGGCAGTATCAGCATGTCTTGGTGACGCTGCCTGGCCGGGACGATGCCCCACCGATGGTGTTCAACACGGTCACCCCGGAGGGCGCGAGACCTGTAGGTTGCGGGAATGGGATCAACCGCAGCAGCGGCCAGCCTGTTCCCCGCGAGAATATTGCCTTCAAGCTGGAAGGTGATAGCCAGGTTCGGATTGGCAAACTGGATGCACCCGCCAGCTTACCGCCCGCGCTTCATTCCCGATTGGGATTTGACGAGCGTTGGCGGGATGAGAACACTTCCCCAAAGGCCGCGCCGGCGGCAGCGCCAAAGGCTCAGCCGGGCGACCCTCGCCCGATATAACTCACTGACCGCAAAGGACACTTTATGTTTAAAAAAAGCGTGTGCGCCGCACTGCTTGCGGCGTTGTGCTGTCTGCCGGCTACCAGTTTTGCTTCTACCTGCCGTGCGGGGGCTGCTGCTGAAGCTGGTAGCAAAGCCGGTTATGAACAGGCCCGGCGGGCAGCCGAAGCCTGGGCGTCGCGAGAGCAGAATGCCTCCGACCAGTTGCAGGATTGTTTGTCACGGATACGCACAACCACGATCCAACTGCCCACGTTCCCCAGCCTTGCTGACATTATGAACCAGGTGTCTGAGAAGGTCTGTCAGGCGGCCGTTGACAAGATCAACGACAACATCCCCGGCACCATTGACCCGTGGCAAGAGTTCACGGGGCGTTAAGGAGACCCATGCAAACGCAAGAACAGAACTCTGCCGAGGCGCCATTGGCGCCGAACATGGCGCCCCCTGTGTCAGACGATGAGGCGCGAGCTTATGCACATGCCCTGTCCCTGCAACGCCAGCGTGAGCTGGGGGCGGCTTTTGCCCATCGCTGCCTGACCGTCATGCTGTGGTTATGTGTGGCGATGGTGCTGTCGCTTTCCCTAAACGGATATCTGGGATGGCAGGTTGCACACCCTCCGGTGAAATACTTTGCGACTGAGAACGGGCGGGTGACTCCGGTCAAACCGATGAATATGCCAGCGTTTAGCTCAGAGGATGTTGCGGCATTTGGTGCCGATGCATTGCGTAAAGGCTTTACGCTCGACTTTGTTCACTATCGCTCGCAGATGACCCGGGTGGAGCCACTTTTCTCTGACCAGGGTTTTGAGGGATACAACAAGGCACTGACGTCGTCGAACATTCTTGCTGCAGTTAAAAGTCAGCGGATGAACCTGTCGGTTGATGTGGCGCCTGGCGTCATACGCAGCAAAGGGGTACTTGGCGATCGTTATACCTGGGAGTTCCAGTATCCGGTCACACTCAAGCTTGATGGGCAGCAAACCAGTACGCCAGCTCAGCGGTTTATCTTCACTTTGCGCATTCAGCGCACCGACGTTCAGGAAAAGCCGGCGGGTCTTGAAGTTACCCAAATGATTTCAACAAACGCCAACTGAGGTTCCCCCATGAAAAATACCCTAATGTTCTCCTTGCTGGCGTTGATGACTACGCCGGTCTGGGCAGAGGCGCCTGCCGCCTCCGCGCCAGCGGGTTGGTCACAAAGTCAGACTCCCACGGCTGCGGTGCCTGCTGCACCGGCCGCTCGGCCCGTATCGGAGCCACCATTACCTAATGGTGCCGGATTGTCCGGTAGCGATCCACTTCCTCCTCCCTCACCACTCTATGCGCAGGCCGAGGAGGCCGTATCACCCTTGACCCCTGATGAGATTAGACAGTTGCGTGCGCGTCAGTCCGACGTCACCCGGGCCATGATCTCACCCTCAGTATCGGTGGTGCCTCGCATCAGTGCACTGACCGTCGATTTGTCGCCGGGAGCCAGTTTGCCACTGGTGCGTACGGCGATGAATTACCCCAGTTCACTGACGTTTATCGACAGCACCGGTGCACCCTGGAAATTGGGCGCTGCACCGATCAGCGGTAATCCGGCCTTCCAGCTTTACTGGGTGCCGGACAGTCCGGTGATGGTGGTTTATGCCAAGCAACCTTTTGTTAGCGGCAATATCACCGTTTATCTGAGTGGGTTGTCCGTTCCCATTGTGCTGAATGTCACCAGCGGCGAACCGGATACGTCTGCCAAAACCTGGACGGTAGACAGTCGCCTCGATATGCGCGTTCCCCGGCGTGGGCCAGCGGCCAAAGCGACGGCCATACCTGAAAGTCGCATCGGGCTGCATGACAGTACGCTGCAGTCTTTCCTTGACGGTGTACCGCCTAAAGAGGCTCGGCGGCTCAAAGTTACCGGTGGCGTGCCTGACACCACGGTATGGCAACTGGGGGATGATTTGTACATCCGATCGCGCGCCGATATTCGTGACGAGTTTGAAGCGACGCTTTCCTCTGCAGATGGTACTCACCTGTGGAAGTTGTCGGCGACACCCTATGTGACGTTTTCCGTTATGGGGAAAACCACCGCGCTAAACATTGCTCTGGAGTAAGACATGGCGAGTGAAAATGATGCAGGAAGGGATAAAAAGCTGACATTGACCCTGGTGGCCTCTGCTGTGGTGGCATTGGTAGGCGGGACTTATTTTGTCTGGAGTTGGCTGGCTACGCCGCCACCGGCACCCTCCCAGGTTGATATCAATCGTGTAGGCGCGTCGGTGCACAGCAAGGGGACAGAAACGCCGGCGTACCGGGATTTGCTTCGACAGTATAACCAGGAAGGGGTCACGACCGCACAGCAGCGTAATAGCAGCTTTATTGCTTCTATACCGCTGGAGCAGGAACCTGTGACGCTGCCCTCCCAAGCTACGAATGCGCGAAAGCCATCGACAGAACCGTCAGCCCGACAGGGGCGCAATGATTCGCGCCAGGCCGATACGGACAGGCAGCGGCAGGATGAGCGGCGTCAGAAAGCGTTGGACGCTTTATTGGCGCAGATGGTACCGCGAACGGATACGACATCACCGCCAACCGGTATACAGGTGGCTCAGGCTCTCGGTGGGGGAGACGGTAATACATCGGGGGCGAGCGGGGGAGATGTGTCGGGCTTTAGCCGCTGGAGCGCCAGCCTGCCGGGCAATATGTCGGTGCAGACGGCCTCACTCAGTACCGGAACGGGGGGATCGCCGGTTACGCCTTCCGTGGTCGTGCCACCTTACTGGCGTGGTCCGGGCGTGATCGACATTGGCGTGGACTCAGATAACAGCACCACCCCAGTGTTGGGGCGGTTTGTGTCAGGTCCCTATGCGGGCGCTGTGCTTAAAGCCCCTGCCGGCGCGAAGCTGGCGGGGGATGGGGTGGTGATCCACTTCACCGAAATGTCTTTTGGGGGCGTCAATTATCAGGTCGATGCCTATGCGCTGCAGGATGAGAGCCTGATGCCGAGTGTCGCCACTGAAGTCAATAACCGTTACTTCTCGCGCATTGTATTGCCAGCCTTGCTGAAAGGGATTGGTGGTATCGGTGAGATGTATGCGCAAGCCAATACGCAGGTGGTGACGAACGGCTTCAACGCGGTGACGACGCGACCGGAAACACCGGATGGTAAAGCAGTCGCCGGCGTGATTGCCGGCGGCACGGCCAGTCAGGCTGCGAATGTGCTGAGCAGTGATGCTGCACGCTTACCGTCGAAACAGGTCCTTGTCGAGAAGCAACAGGTGGTGGCGATTCAGTTCATGCGCGGGGTTTACTCGACCGATGTGGCCAACGTGGGGGCAGCGACAGCGCCAATGGTCACATCACCGGTGGTAAAGCCGGTAGACAGAATGCCGCCGACAGAAAACGACTGGCGGGCACAGACGCAGGCACGAATCGAAGCGCAGCGCAGGCTGCAACAGCAATAAGGGCTATTCCATGGCACGACAATTCGAGCAGAACATGACTATAGGGCAGGATGAAAATTTGCAGTGGCGTCAGAAAAGCCAGCAACTGCGGCAGGCACTGAACTGCGCGCTGGCCTGTTTGCACGCCTGTGAGCCTGACGTGATATCCCCCAGGTTGCTTCAGGACTGGGTATCTTCGGATAGGGTATCCGAGTTGTACCTTCTGATGCATACCGATCCACGTTTTGATGAAGGACGGGCAGCGCTGGAGAATTACCTTGGCTGCCTGCCCGGCGTGCACCCTGAACACGCGGCGGCGATGGGTTCATGGCCGGAGGCAGCAGAGCGTGCCCATGATTATCTGGTTCAACTGATTACTCGGGAGAATAGGCATGAGTGAGTTTTCAACTAACCCAACAGTATCCGCCCCGCCTGAAGCTCCGCCAACACCGACTATGCCCGGCAGACCTGGCTTAATGCAACGCAAGTTGCTTTTTGGTCTAACGCTGCCCTGGCTTGCAGGGGCCGTTCTTGCTCTGGGACTGTTTGCGGCTTATCTGTTCGCTCCTTATGTGAATGGTGGTGATGGCGGTTCGGCCGCTACGCAGGATGCCTTCAGTGAGGCTGAGTATGGTCAATCTGCGGCACCGGTGGCGTTGGCCGCTGTCGCCCCGGCAGGGGGAGCGGACGCGGTTCAACTGCAGAATGACGTTGCCACCATGGTTGGCGGTGTTCGTTCTTTTGCGGAGACTAACCGCACGGCGATTTCCCGGTTGGCGGACACGGTCAAAACGCAGAGTACCGCGCTGGCCGCGCTGAAACAGCAATTGACTGACCTGCAGGCACAGAATAACCAGCTGCTCAGCAGGTTGTCTGTTCTTGAGGCAAAGCCTGCAGCTGTGGTGTCGCAGGTTAATGACCGTGCCGCGCCCCGTTCTCGTTCTGCGCTTGCCGGCATGCGACTTGATGCGGTGCAAAACGGCATGGCGTGGGTGTACTGGCAAGGTAAAACCTGGGCTGTCAAAGCGGGCGATCGGCTGGGGCGGGTGACCATCACCGGTATCGATGCTCAGTCTCGTGAAGTCAGCACCAGCGCGGGCGTGCTGAAGTGAGGTAAGGGTTATGCCTAACGGAAGCGATGCTATCCAGCTGTTGGTCAATCTCGCGCATAACGTGCAGGGGGCGTTTACCCGTTTGGGGTTTACGCTGGCCATGTTGTTTGCCGTGGTAGGCGCGGTGACATTTCTGGCACATCACGCCAGTACATCACGTAAATCGCCGGGCCAGTCCGCTGGAGGCGGAAAGGTGATCGCCTGGTTGCTGTTGTGCGGAGGGCTGGCGGGATTGGATCAAATGATCGGTGCCGCAGCCCGGCAAGTGGGTTGGCAAGGCGCGACCTTCGACGCCATCAGCTATGTGGATGTTGGCACCTTTGGTGTGGCGGCCGATGCCGCGAACGCCATGCTGACCCTGATCCGCGTCTTTGGCGTTTATGTTGCGCTGCAGGGGATGTTGACCTGGCGCCGGTCACTTAAAGATGGGCATACGGGGTTGTCGGCCAGTCAGGACGTTTCCACCGGAAGCTTGAAATTCACGCTGGGTATCATGATGGTCTGCAGTCCTTATCTGCTTGATGCCCTGCAAAAATCCCTTGGCATGCTGTAAGCCTGCCGGGTTTCATCCGCGCGTAAGCGCACTCTCACCTTCATTAATAACAATCTTCATTTTCAAGGAGTCAATCATGCCAAACGACATGATGCTGAAACTTTCCGTGCGCGCTTATTTCATTAAAACGTGGTTACGTCAGCGATTTATGGCGTTTTTGTCGGGCGCTATAGCGGTTCTACCGGTCACTGCACTGGCCGATGGTGATATTGCGGACATGGCCGACCGTGCCGCTGAAGGTGCCAAGTCCGGGATTAAGTCTGCACTTGTTATTGCACAGCTTGCCGGAGCCGTATTTGTCATTGGTGGACTGATTGCAGCAAAAAACAAGAAGGACAATCCGCAGATTAAGGTCTCCCATATTATTTCGGCAATTCTGTTTGGCGTCTGCCTCATCGTGGTGCCGGAAATTATCAAACGAGCACAAACACAGGTGGGACTGTCACCGGTCAACGTCGGTTAACGAGATACGCTCCGGATTTCCGGAGCGTTTTTTATGGAGTGAATCTATGGTACAGCGACATATTCTGGGAGATGGCCCGGTCTGCTTTTGGTTGAGAATTCGTCATGACTGAAGCTCAGTTAACGCTAGCGCCACTTTCACTGGATATCAGTGGCGATCCCCAAACACCGGTGCCGCAGCCGATGGACGGTTCACGTTGTCGATGCTGTGGCCTGCATATTAACAAACTGTGGCAGGGGGCCCGCGCAGGATTTGATGAGTCACATGCGGTATGCACCTTATGTTACCTCACCGGGCACCTCGACAGCCCCACCGCAGCCCATGCTCGTCTGGTCTGGCTTCCTGGCGTTTCACTGACGAACGCCCTTCATCTGCAGCGCCAGACTTTGTTGGCGATGATTGCCGGTACCCGAGCACAGCAGCGTGAGGGGAAACGTTTGTGGCGCTGGATGGTACTCCATGCCCGGGAGGTTGAAGAGGCATGGGGAACGGCGCGAGTAGGTGAGTTTGCCGCAGCCATGCTGCGATTGCCCCCCGTCAAGCGGGCCCGCCTGCAACAACGCCTGGTTGGCTGCGTACCTGTATTTCCCCCTGATGTGTTTGATGACCTGTTGCTGTTGTTGCCTGAGGGTAAAACAGTGGCGCAGGCCCTGACGACCTGGTGTTTTCCTACCTACCGCCGGAGTGATTTGTATGCCGAACCCGATCCGCTGGATTGAAGAGATAATTACTGCAACCTCCCGCTTTGCCGTGTCGCGGGATTTACCCGACTACTGTGATCTGCAGACGGTGATCCGCCTGACAGATGACGACCGTATACGCCACCCTGAGCTGGCCGCCCCCTATATCCTGGTGACTGATGACGGTGATTATTGCTCGGCCTTTGCCGTCGCCGGCAGCTTTTGCGATACCGATGAAATGGCCGCTTCTGATGCCCCGTTTTCCTGGGCGGGTCGCATTAAACGTATGACCGAATCTTTGAATGCGGTGTATCGCCGACATGGCCATAAGTTCAGCCTGATTTACGAGGATGATCCTTCACGCGGGGAAGAAGAGGTCAGGCGCCTTATGGCGCCTCAATACCGGTCTATTCGCCGTACCGGCATGGCGTTGAAGGAAATTCTGGATGAACGGGTGGCGAAGATCAGCCCCTGGGTGTCACGAGAACGCTGTTATCTGGTGTGTTATACCGGACGTAAGGCATTGTCCGCCCACGAACTGATGGACGAAAACAAGCGTCTCAAGGCGCTTATCCAGCAAAGCCCCGATGCGCGTTTTGGCCAAAACCCTGTTTTGGCTGAGATGGTGGGACAAAAAATCAGACATGATGCCTTTCTCAGTGGCATAGAGGCGGCATTGAGAGATAACGGCGAAGGCGTGCTGTTGAGTCGTCTTGACGCGCATTCCGTTGGGCATGCATTGCGTGAGCAAGTGGATCGGGCTGGTACCTCAGAGCACTGGCAGCCATTGTTGCCGGATGATCCCATTATGCCCCATGGCGCACGTGCTGGAGATGATCACACGCCATTCCTGGCGCCATGGCTGAACTTCCAGTTGATGAATCAGGATATTCACCCGCAGGGCAATATGTTGCACATTAACGGCGTGTGGCATGGCACCTTGTCAGTTGTCCTTGGGCCACAAACCCCTCAGTCGTTTGCGCATCTTAAAGCGTTGGTGCCGCGTGCGGTGCCCTGGCGGGTACGGATGGATGTGATGCCTGGCGGCATGTCGGCGCTGGGCGTCAAGAAAGGGACACTCGACTTTATGGCGTTTGTGCCGACGTTACGGCCGATTTGGAAATCCATCGCTGCACTGACACAAGTTGAGAAAAATGAACCTGTCTGTGTGATGACGATAACGGCAGCGACCTGGGGGGACAGTCCGCAGGCGGTGACGCGTAATTTGACGCTACTGACGCAGGCTTTCCAGTCATGGGGGGTATGTGAAGTCACACAGACTTTCGGCGATCCGGCTCGGGCCTGGGTTTCCACTTTGGTAGCGGCCAGTAAAGGTAGCGGCCCCAACCCGCTCTACCCACCGTTATCCGAAGCACTGAATCTGGCGCCGTTGACGCGGCCGGCATCTGCCTGGGAAGACGATGGCAACGCCTTGTTCCCCACGCTGGATGGCAAACTCTATCCTGTGGGGCTGGCTACCAGTAAGCAGAACAAGTTGACCAATCTGGTGTCCGGTTCTCCGGGGACGGGTAAGTCAGTCTTACTTAACGCCCTTGGCAACATTCAAATCACCAGCGCTCAGCAAAATCTGCCGTTTTTTGCTGGGGTCGATAAGGGATTTTCAATGCAAGGCCAGATTGCCTTGCTGCGCGATGCTTTGCCGCCGGAACGCAAGGATGAGGTGGTGGGTATTGTTTTGCAGAATAGTACGGCCCATTGCCGCAACCTGTTTGATATCCAGTTGGGGGCGCGTTATCCGATAGAGCCTGAACGCAACTGGATACTCGGCATGTTGACCGCCATGTGTATCGATCCCAGCACCGGCGAACCCCCTAATGCCCGCGATACCCGACAAATCCTCGAGCGTGCCATCAGTAAGGCCTACACCACTAATGCAGAAGTCAGTCCGCAGGCTTATAGCCGCGGTTTACCTGGATTGGAGTGTGTTGATGCGGCATTGGATAAATTGGGGCTGTTTGAACGGTTCGACGCAGACTGGTGGGATAAAGCTCTATGGTACGAAGTGCGTGATCTGCTGTTTGATGGGGGCTATGTGCGAGAGGCCCAATTGGCCCAGTTCCAGGCTGTACCGGAACTGACCGACATGACCGGTATCCTGAATCATGAAGATATTCAGGGTGCCTTCGGTAAAGTGCAGCGAGATGGTAGTCAGGAAAAGTTGCTGGAGTATATGTATCGCTGCATGAAAGACGCGGTGGGTGAATTCAAAATGCTGGCTGGGCGCACGCGGTTTGTCATTAGTCCTCGGACACGCGTGATCGCAATCGACCTCAATAACGTCATGGGGGATGACAGTAAGGCGGGGCATCTCAAAACGGGGATCATGTTCCTGTTTGCTGGCCAGGTGGCCGGCGGTGATTTCGTCCTGCCTCAGTACCGTGATGTGTTGCTTACTGCGGTCGACAAGCGTTATCACGCATTACATATCGAACGGTTGGAACAGCTGGATCAAGAGGTTAAGACCAAGGGGTATGACGAGCTGCATAACGCCAAGAAAGTGCCGTTTATTTTCCCCATGCTGGAAACCCAGGATCGTGAACAACGGAAATTCGGGGTTCGCACCGTATTGTCTTCCCAGTATATGCGTGATTTCCCTGAGGCCATACTTCGCTCGGCTAACTCATTGTTCATGATGGAAGTCGATCCGGATGACGAAGCGCTGTTGGTCGAACGCTTCAAGGTGCCGAAAGTCACCTTGCGTAACTTCCAGCGCTGCGGTACAGGCCCTGCGCCTGATGGGAGTGGCGTGCCGTTCCTGGGCATTTTCCGTATCAAGGGCGGTGGTACGTTGGCCCGGATATTGAAAAACGCGCTGGGGCCTCTTGAACTGTGGGCGCTTAACTCTTCACCGATAGACAGTTCGCTCCGGCAACTGTTGTACGAACAGGTTGGCGGGTCAACGGCGCGCTCCATTCTGGCCGAGGCTTTCCCTCAAGGCACTGCGGAGAAGTTGATCGAACTGCGCCGAAAGCAGGTCGGTGATGTGGATGCCGGCAATGTCACGCGTCAACTTTCCTCTGAGCTTATTGCCAAACGCGGCTATCACCTTTAAGCGAGAAAAATTATGAAATACTCTGCGACAGTGGTCGCGCTGGCGGTCAGTCTGGTACTGACCCAGCCCGCGGCCGCGTATACCGTTTATGTATCCGGCAGTGCGCCGATTGAATTTCAGGTTATGCCGGCAATGGGCACCATCAATGCCACGTTGGCGGAGATCCTCACGACGGAAACCCAGATAGGCACCGCGATCGTGCAGGCCAGCGACAAACAGGTGTCGGCGGTGACGGAGGCAGCCCGCGCACAACGAGAGTCCGATATTTTTGGGCGTCAGACGGAACGTCTGGAGCGTGCCCGCGATAGCTTCACGGTAACGGACAGTATCTGCAGCGAATCGGCGTCCGGCATGGCCACGCAGGTCAGTAAACAGACCCGTTCCAGCGCATCCAGACTGTCTGGCGGCGGGGGCGTCAGCAGCGAAATGGTGCGCAAGAGCGTAGCGTCCCTTCCGGTGGCACCGCGTCAGGGCGGTTATCGCAGTGCGGCTGTGCATGCGGCTTACTGTACAGCAGAAGAAGCGGCAACCTATGGGGGGACAGACCTGTGTCCACAGGTCTCTCCGCTGCCCGGCGGTGATATCGAGCTGCGTTCCCTGATGGATGGCGCTGGCGCCGTTGGTAAGGCACCTGACCTGACCTTCAATCAAGAGCAGGTCGATGCGGCGATGGCCTACATGAAAAACTCGTCCCGCCATGATGCGGGGCGTACGCCGGGGAAAGGCGACATTCAATCGGCCACAGGCCGCGAATATCAGGGATTGCTAACACAATACAAATCAATACAGAGCGCGGCCTCGCAGCCCCAGTTGGACATGATCGCGGCCAGTCAGCCTAATCCTGCGACCCGGGATGCGTTAGGTGAGTCGTTACAGAGTCCATCGGCCAGTCAGTATTTTTCAGCGACGGCGAGCCAGGAAGCGCAGAAATCTGGGGTGATGAGCGAACGGGAATACGAGTCTTTCGAAGTCGGCCGGCGCTATGCCAATACCGCTTATGAAACCGATCTGCAGGCGATGAGTGGCGACAATCTGACGCGCGAGTTGGTCCGAGTCCAGAGCCTGGGTAACTGGTTGCAGTTGGGTATTAAAAACGAGCTGCGCAAGGCAAATGTTATCGCCGGTCAGCAATTGGCCATGGCGGCGAAAGCACAATATGCGCCGCAGCTGCAGCAGCTTTCCAACCAGATGAGTGCAGGAGTAACGGCTAATGCAAACTGAACGTGATGATAAGAAAACCGGAACCTCCTCGTTGCGGCGTGTTGGGAAAGTAGGGCTGTCATTGGTAAACCCATTCTCTGACCTGGGCGTTATTTACCGGGGTAGCATGCGGCCGATACTGAACAACCTGGGGCGGGTACGGGAGGTGGTTCGCGAACGTCGTCAGGTTGACCGTGAAGCTTTGACCTGGGCACAAGCCGTGGCGGCAGCGGGCATTTCGGTTGAGCAGCTTCGCACCAACTATGTACGCATCCGGGCATTTTGGTGGTTCCTCATGCTGGTTTGCGGCGGACTCTCCTTGATTTTGTTACTGATGATCATGGTGAGTTTAGTCTCCCTGCCTGGCTCGGTCCTGTTGCGTGCGACGATTGCGTCATTGATTTTGGCGTTGTTAGGGGCTGCAGGGTTCGTGAAAGCGCTGATCGTGACGTATCGCCTGTGGCAACTCAATACGCAGCGCGTCAGTAAAGTAGAAAAGGGGACGTTCGGTGATTTCCGGTCGGAGAATCGCTGTTGCCGGCAAGTGGTGTCATTAGGCTATTGGCGCTGACAGCCCGACTGCATTTATCCCCCTTTGACGCCTCATTCACTTCCCTGCCTTCTGCCCTGCGATCTGCCGGGGTCATAATATACGGACAACACGATGAAATTTCTCAAAAGGCTGTGGTCAGCAGGCTTGCTGCTGGTCTTTTCCTGGCCGGCGTTCGCCGATGGTGTGAATTATCAGACCATCGCAGACGCTGCGCAGAAAACCAATGACTTATCGCGCCAGGCGCTGGTCATGATCTTTGGGGATGTGGTTCTGCATCCGTTTAACCCTGGGCAACAAACGTTGATTGGCTCGCTATTTGCCATTATTAACGGTGTGCTTTGTGCCATAGCCCTGTTCTGGTTTTTGACCGTGACGATGAAAACCGTCGTGAAGGCTGGACATGAGGGGCGTGTGTTTAATGGTGCTCGCTCGATGCTGTACCCGGTTATGACCTTTGCGGGCTTTATCACGCTGGTGCCTACAGGCTCGGGGTGGTCGATTTCGCAATTGGTGATGTTGTGGGCCGCGTCGGTGATGGGCGTCGGTAGCGCTAACCTGTTGACAGATAAAGCGGCAGATATGATGGCCAGCGGGTATTCGATGGTCACGCAGCCGACTGCGCCGGCGACCCGTTCAGCTGCACGGGCCATTTTTGAAATGAACCTGTGTAAATATGCTATTAACCGAGAGCTGCAGTCACTTTATGCGTCAGGGGAAGCGAATACACCCATGATGAGTACGAAAGGGGGCAACGGGGAATATGAGACCGGTAATGGCAGTGCCATTTGCGGGTCGGCGAAAACACCGAACTCTGCCCGTAGCGGTGTCTGGAACTTGTTATTTGACAGCAAGGTTGATACCGACAATGTCGTGGCGTCACAAAAGCAGGCGCTGGATAGGATGCAGACATCGCTGGATCGGGCGGCAATGGATTTCGTCGATACCTATTTGAGTAAACGTGATCAGGACAGTGGCCGTTTTCAGGATGTGGAAACCGACATTCAGAATGCGGCGGCCGACTATGAAGATACGGTCAACAAAGCGCTGAACCAGATCAACTACAAGGATTCGCTACAGAGCCAACTGGTCAATCAGATCAAGAGTTATGGCTGGGTTTCTCTGGGGGCCTGGTATCACACCTTCGCGACCGCCAACAGTAAAACCAACGATGTGGCCAACGCGACGCCGATCACCAGTGGCATGAGTGGGGTGGGTGAGCACGGTACGGGAGACTTGTATAACCAGGTGTTTACCGCCTATCGCGCACAGGTGCAGAACAGTACCTATACACCCCCCCTGGGAACACAAACGGAGAGTGAGATTAGTGCAGCCGGTGCAGCTCAAGAGCCCAACTCTGTATTTGTTGGCATATTAAAAAGTCCTATACAAAGGCTAACTAACTTTATAGCAACGAGAAATATAGGAGCAAATTCAGATTACACTGAGCAAGTTAACCCACTGATTAAAATGCAAGAAGTAGGCGATTATACGCTGGGTACCACAGAAACGCTGATGGCAGCCTATGCCGGCACCTGGGCGATTGCATCGGCGGCCAGTAACTCACCGGTTGGGTGGGCAAGTAAGATCTTTGCGGTTGATGCCGGCGCGGTGGTGAAGGATGTGATGGGCGCGATGGCGCCAATGTTCTACTTCTTTATGTTTGCACTTTTGGCTATCGGATTCTCACTGGCGGTATTTTTGCCGGCCGTCCCTTTTATTTTCTGGATGACGGGCTTCTTTAACTGGATTGTCAGCGTGCTGATTGGGTGCGCAGCAGGACCAATGTGGTCAGCGACTCATCTGGGGGCAGAAGAAGACAAGGGGAGCCGCAGCGCATATGGGTATATTTTCCTGATTGACATGATGTTGCGGCCTTCGCTGATGGTGTTGGGGTTCTTCTTCGCCTCTGTGGCGGCGATTGCCGGCGGCACGGTACTCAATTTGTTGTTTGCTTCAGCCCTGGCCAACGCTAATGCTGACTCGATTATGGGGTTGGTCAAAATGGTCGGCTGGCTGATGATATATGCACGTATTGCCACCTTTGGCGTGACGCGCTTATTCAGCTTACAGGCCTCACTGCCAGATTATGTGATCTCATTCCTCGGTGGTCGAGAAGGTAATAATGTTATGGGTGGCTTGGTCGATAATATGAAAAATATGTTCGGTGCTGCAGGTACGGGATCGCAGCGAATTCCCGGTATGCGCAATATGCCGAAGCGGTCTGGAAAGGGTAATGAAACTGATGGAATACAGTAGAAATCCCCTGACAAATACACAGTGGTTGGGTATAATGTATTCAATCATAGAGGAGGAAAATTTATGGCTCAGCGACTAAAAACAGGGAAAGAGTTCACTTTTTTCCTTATCAAACTTGCTTATGGGTTAGTTGCTCTCCCGTGTCTGCTCATATTGGGGCTTTTATCTCTGTTTGCCATTAGTGCCCCTGGTAAGGCAGGTAGCGACATATATATTATTGTTGGAACAATCTGGATGGGGGTAATAATCCCCGTTGCTGTATTCTTCTTTCATGTTTTAAAAAAACGCCGTCTTTTGAAAATCATCACTAGCGACATTAAAGATCCCGATTACTTTATGCCAGAACAAGGCTATGAGATGTTCCATGAAGGTGATGGTAAATATCTGGGTATCGATATCAAGCGCGGCACCATCCTTTACGTGCACCGTATCCGAAAAGGTGAAGTGGATGTGATTGGACTGGATATGAACGACTGGACCAATCGGGAAGTAGAAGGAAAGATGTTCCGCCTTTACACCAAGCTCCCTGAGCTGCCCCGCATTGAAATTGCTACGCCGTGGGCCCAGCGCTGGTTTGATACGCTGGGTTCTATGGAGTTCAAGCAATATCAGCCGGCGATGCCGTTCTCTGAGTATGTTGATATTCACCGTGAGCAGTTGGAGCGTGAAAACCATATCGCGATCCCTCGCCTGGCCTGAGTTGTACCTTATCCCCCTCTAGTCACCTCATCGGGTGGCAAACACCCTTAACACCGGCTTTTAGCCGGTGTTCTTTTTTGCGAGTTCCTCTATGTATAACCGCCCATCGCAGAGCGCGTGGGACGGCGATCAAGGGCAAATGTTCCTGGCCTTCTGTGCTGCTGTTCTATTGTGCTGGCTATTTTTTGATTCGTTTGTGTACGGGAGTTGCTGGGTCTTGTACTGGCTCTGGACTGCGGTAGATGTTCCCCGCATCCATAACTGGGCCGGTGGAAAAATTAACCTGCTGGCCGACACGGCCAATCACGCCGACAGCGTTACCTTCGATGAGTGGCTTAATGTGATGAACGCCACTTCAGGTATCTTGCTGTTGTTCTTGGTGCCGATCGTTGTGGCCAGCTTTATCGCGCTGGCGCAGCACCCCGTTCTGGCTTTTCGTAGCAAACGGCCTATCAATGTCCATACGTTGCCGGGCCTGGTCAGTGGCTTTGCCCCTTCCGTGATGCCTGTTCTGGCCATGGCATCCGGGCCGGATGGCCTGATGAATGATCCCGCCCCGGCTAACGTTTGGGCGCTGAAACCCGAAGACTTCACCACGCAACATCAACTCGTTCAACGCAAGACGCTCGATCGGACTGGCGCAGCGAATGTCTTCACTGCGCAGTTGGGAAAAACAATGTGTAATGTGACAAATTGGCACCCTTATGAACGCGCACTGCTGGCAGTGTTTGGTCTGCAGGTATTCCTTAACGATCGGGCGGCGGCTTCACGGTTGCTGGATGACCTGAATCGCTCCTGTGTAGTGAGGCGTTTTTTACGACGCAAGCGGGTTTCACCAGTGCCGTTGTTCCCGTTGGCCAATGCAGCTTTTGAACGCGTTGTTCAGGCGCCAGGGGTCAACGAGTGGTTGGCTGGTCACGGGTATGTGCGCAGTGCGCTGGTTGGGTTGTATGCCCGTGACCTGCGATTGCCCCCGGCGCGTTTTCGTTGGCTCAAGGGTGTTGACCGTACATTGTGGTATGGCCTGCATTCGGCAGATACCGCCAAGGTGTTTGTCGAAGGCGCTGGTATTGCTGCTCAGGCTCGGGCCGAGATGCGCGCCAGCAAGTTGGGATTGCCTCGTCCGGGCATCATGGTGGAGCAAGCTGTTGAAGGGCTGCAGGCCGATCTGGAAAGTCTGGGTCTGGTCTATCCGTATACACCGGTGGTGATTAGTCGTCGCCAGGTGGCAGAACAGTCGGTGATGTCAGCTGTTTATGCCATTACCGACCCGCCGGACAGCGAGGAGGCAACTGCACCCTAGCGTCACTCCTCTTGATTTATCTGATCACACCCACCGAATTTTACCCCATTTGTACGCCAGGCTAATCAGGCTCTGGTGTCGACCCGTATTTGAATTAAAAGGATATACCATGCGTGCAAAATCAAGCTATGCGCCTTTCTCCGTATACATCCGCGATAATCTGTTAGTCGTTCAACGTACTGGGGAGAACGGCGGTGTCCGTACTTTGTGTACTGTCGACCTGCGCCGCCAGCCGACTTTTTTCCTGTCTGACGCCGGGGTGGTGTGCTGCGACAAGTTGGGAAACGTATTTACGGTTGAGTCCAGCGCCAATGGTGGCAACGACCAGCTGCTTGCGGCCTTGTCCGGGGCACAGCTGCAGCAGGCGGAAAAATGGCGCTCCCGATGGGGTACCCGGTTGACGATGGCCGGTGCGTTGCTGTTTGTCGGGGTCATGCTGGGTGTTTACCTGGTGCAGTCCCGGGAGGTTGCACCCTTGGGGCCAGAGGTTAGCCTGGCACCACCGCCTCTGGGTTTTCCTCCGGCGCTTCCTCCGCACGCCACCACGGATGCCGTACGTCCTGAAAACCCTGTACCCGTCCAGCCAGCACGGACGGCCGCGCCAGAAGATGGCTGGGCGCTGCCGACGTCAGTCCGGGCTACCCTGCCGCAGAAGCTGAAAAGTGCTGCCGATCGCCAATTGTTCACCGTGAACTATTCCTCTGGCCATGACCGAACCTTATACGTGTTTGCTGATCCCAACTGCCCGAATTGCCGGCATCTGGAGCCGGCATTAGTGGCTGCAGCCCATTTGGCGAACGTGGTCGTCTTCCCGGTGGCCGTGATTGGGCGCGAGAAATCCATTGCTGCTATCACCCCGGTGTTGTGCTTGCCGCCAGAGCAACGGCCGGCTGCCTGGCAGGCATTATTTACTGTTGGTACGGATGGATTGCAGCTGGGTAAACAACCCCCAGTCGACAAGAAAGCCGACAGCACCTGTGATGTGGCTGAAAAGGCACTGGGCGTCAACGAGGTGGCCTATCAGGCCTATCGCATTCCGGGTACGCCATGGGTGATTGCGGATGATGGTCGCTATGTGCCTCAGGCGGTCCTGAGAGATCCAGCCCAACTGAGTCAGTTCCTGAGCGAGAAGGAGACGCCGGATGCAACCGACTGACTATGGCGTTGAACGCAATCGCGTTAACCGCCGTGTTTATCACTCAGCCCTGGGGGACTGGATGTTATCCCCGGGAGGATTGGCGCTGGGGATGACCGGGGCTGTCATCGCCGGTGTGGTTTGGCCGGTCACATTGTGGTTAACGCTGCCCGTGATGATGTTCTGGGCGCCCGCGATGCTGATGGAACCCTGGCAAATGCCGATGCGTATGCCTACCGATATGGATCGGCTCGACCCTTCTACACAGCGGCAGGTGCCGGGTAAGCTGTTTGGTTTCTTGCCCGTGACGGTCATGCGTATCGCCATGGGCAAGGCGGCTGGCATCCTCTACCTGGGGTATCTGCGTGGGCGTGATGCTGGGCGTGAGCTGTGGCTGTCGATGGATGACATGACGCGGCACATCCTGATGTTTGGCACCACCGGTGCAGGCAAGACGGAAACGCTGCTGGGTTATGTGCTCAACCAACTCGCTCTCGGCAAGGGGCTGATTTATTCCGACGCCAAGGCACAAAACGATGTGGCGCTGGCCATTGCGTCCATGGCGCGGCGCTTTGGTCGTGAAGACGATCTGCGGATGATGAACTTCATCACCGGCGGTCGTTCGCGGGCTCAGGAACTGCTGGAAGATGTCAAAAACCGGCCGCAAACCAATACGGTCAATGCCTTCGGCATCGCTGAAGAAACCTACATCATCAACCTGATGGATTCGATGTTGCCACCGGCCGGCAACGATGGCGGCTGGCAGGAGAAAGCGCGGGCGATGATACAGGCGCTGGTGTTTGCCCTGGTGTACAAATGCCGGCGAGAAGGAACGGTGATGTCGCAGCGCACTATTCAAGCCCATCTCCCCTTGCGCAGTATTGCGCGGCTCTATATCCAGTCAGTGGAAGAGCAGTGGCATGATGAGGCGCGATTACCGCTGGAGAACTATCTTGGCACACTGGCGGGGTTTGACCTGGCCACGGTGGACTCCCCGTCAGAATGGGCGCCGGAGGCGCTTAATCAGCATGGTTACCTCATTCAGCAGTTCACCCGCATGCTGGCGTTGTTCAATGACACTTACGGACATGTGTTTGCCCGCGACGCCGGTGACATCGACCTGAGAGACGTGGTTCACAACGATCGCATCCTCGTCATCCTTATCCCCGCACTGGAAATCTCTTCCACCGAGGCGGCTGCTCTCGGGCGACTGTATGTGTCTCAGCTGGCGATGATCCTGAGCCAGGACCTCGGTGAAAAACTGGAGGGGCGGCCGGAAGACATCATGGTCGTACGCAAGTACAAGGACAGGTTCCCATTTTTGTGGATAGCCGATGAGGTGGGGGCCTGTTACACCGAAAAGTTGGGGGAGCTGGCTACCCAAGTCCGATCGCTGGGGTATTGCCTGCTGCTGGCCGGACAAGAAGCACAGCGGCTTAAATCTGCGGCCGGCGACCGTGTGTGGACGTTGATTGCCAACATGGGCACGCGTATCACCGGCAAAATCATGGACCCGAAAGACACTCTGGAAATTCTGCAGTTGATGGCCGGCACGGAGTATCTGCCGGAAATGAGCCAGATGGTGCGTCAGAACGGTGTCATGGGCTCTCGCTGGGATGAAGACGACAAACTCCAGCTACGCGAGCAAAAGAAGGTCAGCGTGGAAGAAGTGCAGCAGCTGCAGGAGGGTGAGAACATCACCCTGTTCCGGGGAGAAGTTATTCGTGGTGCTTCGCTCTATATCGCTGACGCTGACAAGTTTACGAAAGAGGCTATACAGATTAACCGTTTTATCGAGGTGGCCCCACCATCTCTCAATGCGCTGCTTGCGCAGGCACCGGCAGCCATTCGTCGTAGCTATCCACGGGCTGACCGGATACAGCAGATAGTCCGCCGGCTGGATGCGCCGGACGCACGTTCAGATCTGGAGAACCTGCTGCTGACCGATCCCGCGCTGGCCGCCATTAATGACCTGGAAGACGAGTGGCAGTATATCTGGCGCCGACGTCCGACGGCGGCGGTCAGCACCAGTCTACTATGGGAAACGGCACTGGCGCATCTGCCGGCACGCGGGCGTGGTTACCAGGTGCAGGCGAAAACACCGACCGCACTGGGTGTTGGGCAACCGCGTCTGATGGCCTATCAAATGCAACATATTCCGGTTGAGAAGCCGGCCGACAACACTTCAAAAGAGAAAGCAAAATGGCAACGAAAATCACAGTAAACGGCAAGACAATGGTCGTCGATGGTAATCATATCCGCGTCAGCGGTAACCAGGTGATTGCGGATGGCCAGACGGTGTCGCTGGGTGATGGGAAGGTGGTGGCTGTCGCCATTACGATTGTGGGTGACGTGCAGGTGATTGATTCCGAAGATGCTGATGTGACGGTGCAGGGGAACGTGGGTACCGTGCGCAGCACCAACGGCAACGTCAGAGCCGGTAACGTCACAGGCAACATCGAGACGCGTGCTGGTAACGTAACCTGTGGCCATGTCCAGGGCGACGTCAGTTCAAGGAACGGGAATGTGTTTTACGGGGGCGCAAAATGATGCGGACCTCGCTGAAAGCCTGGTGTCTGGTCGCGACGTTGGCAGTGGCTCCGTGTGCCATGGCGGCGCCCTCGGTGCAGGTGGGGTTCTCACCTGAAGGCAGCGCCCTGCCGCTGGTGCTGAATACGCTCAATGATGCCCGGAACAGTATCCGGCTGATGGGGTATTCGTTCACCTCCCCTGAGGTGGCGAAGGCACTGACGAGCGCCAAGCGCCGGGGCGTCGATGTGAAAGTGGTGCTGGACGCGAAGGGAAACCAGAACAAGGCCAGCCAGGCGGCGATGAATTTACTGGTCAATGCCGGCATTCCGGTTCGTACCGTCGATAACTTTAAGATAATGCACGACAAACTGATCATCACCGACCAGGTGAATGTTGAGACCGGGTCATTCAACTTTAGCCGTGCAGCAGCGCGGTCCAATTCAGAAAATGCGCTGGTGCTGCGTGATATGCCTGGCGTGGCACAAACCTACCTGGCGCACTGGCAATCGCGCTGGGATATCGGAAAGGAGTGGCGTTCGTCGTATTGAAATGTCCTCCCATGCCTTTCTGTAACCCTGTGACGGCTTGATCCTCTGAGCTCAGGTCGTCCGCTATTTCTGCATTTTTATCTGTCATCCCGCGCCAACGGGACTGAAAAATGCTTTTTATGCTGCTAACTTACGGATTCTGTAGTACGCTTTGCCAAACGATCCTTTTCAGATCCTTGGGGAGGCAGAAATGTCACAAGTCGTAAATGCAGTTACTTCCTCAACGAAAACAAAACGCCAGTACAGGAAGGGTGATCCTTTATCGCTGGCGGAAAAAAAACGGTTATCTGTTTCAAGAAAGAAAGAAACTCATAAAGAGCTTAATGTTTTTATCCAAAAAGTACATAAGGAAGACCTTCGCCAACTCTGTGAAGAAGCTGGGGTAACTCAGGCAAAGATGATCGAAATTTGGATAGAACGCGAGATTGCTAGGAAGAGTGTCACATTACATCAAGGTGACTGAGTTACTTTCTTGAATATCCTGAAGATGGATGCTAGATTGCTGATCGATTAAGAATTTTTTGGCTGGCCACGCCGTAAGGTGGTAAGGAATGGGTTCTGAGGTAGTTTGAGCTGAATCCAAGAAAGCAAAAACCCCGATAATCTTCTCATTTCTTGGCGGGAACGAAAGATTAACGGGGCTCACTCAAAACTGTATAGAAGCGTTGCTCTATGCAGGGAGTATAGTTTTATGCCTTTTAAAGGTCAACTCCTCCTGTGCAACTTAAGTGCAGGGAGTGGTGGATAACCGCTCAACTATCCAACAAGCGACATCAGCTCGTTCCCGGGGCTGCTACGTCAGCAATCCTTTTCCCTCCTATCAGCCCCCGAAGGCTGGTGCGAACAAACCTGCCCTTATCCGGGCGTTGGTAACTGCTGCCCGTGAAAATCAGCCTGCCAGACATGAAGCCTGGTACACCACACCACGCGTCCAGCAGAAAAGCGGACTGACGCGGCCGGTCTTTAAACGTATGAATGAACACCGGGCCAGAGCGATCAATGCGCTGATGGTGGCGATGTCCGATCGTCTGAATATTGTGACCGGCAAGGTTGAGGCCAGCGTTGAACAGCTTTCCGACTGGTGTGGGTTGTCGACCGGTAGTGGCGACAAGAAAAGTATCTCACGTGCCAGCCGGGCGATAACCACGCTGGAAGAATTGGGTGCCCTCGCTTGTGAACGTGCCTGGGATGAAGCCAGCCGCTCCCACATTCCCAAAATCATCTGGGTAACCGAGCTGTTCTTTGTCCTGATCGGTTACGAGCTGGGCAAGTATCAGGCGGCGCAGAATCAGCAGTTGGCGTGGATGAATCAAGGGCTGTTCAAGCAGGGCGAAGCCCCGATAACTCTATCAGAGGCCCGCCGGCGTGCCAAGGAGCAGCATATCAAACGGGCCTTTGAACACCGGGCGCGTCACCGTTCCTTCAAACAACAGCGGCGGCAAGCGCAAAAACTGCTGCAGATGGAGCGCCAGCAGGCGCGCACTGAGATCCTTAACGGTCTGATAAAGATGTACAGCAAGGATGAGCTGGAGGCCATGGGCCACCTGGCGCTAAAGCGGCAGGTTGATCAGCGCTATCATGCCCTGCGCAAACTGGCCACGTCAGCCCCACCAGATACACCATAACCCCCTCTCTTTTGCCCGGCTTTCCGCCCTCCCGCCATTGATGCGCTTGATTGCGTAGGCCTCGGCACGCCCACTATTTCTGAATTGACTCTTAGGTGCCATTTTTCTGCGAGCCAGTCCGTCAAACCTACGACAAGTTCAAGGTTCTGGCCGGGCGTTGCGAGTTTTCCACAGATAGATGCAAATACTTTATGAAGACAAATGCCTGCTAAGAATTACATGCAAAGTAACTGTAACTTCATTAAGACCTAAAAAGACCTTACAAGAGCTCTGCTCTGTGGATAATGCCTTCACTTGCAGCGGGTAAACCCGCGCCGTTCAGAAACGGCGCAAGCGCCTTAAAAGTAGCTCCCGCCAACGGCGGGCAAAAATCACGCGACTAACTCATACACCTAAATCCGTTGTCGCTGAGAGAAATGTTGCGGTAAGTGTTGTTAACACGCTCGTAAGCGCCCGTAAACGGGCACCAACGCGGAGATACGCCCCGTCTGCGGCTTACGCCTTGTCGGGACCACTCCGACCGCGTAATTACCCTCCCACATCGCTGTTACTGGGTTGGCTCTCCAGGGCGAGGGATGGGATAGGCAAAACCTATCTGGACTGGGCGGCTACGCCGCGCGAACGGCGACCCTCATCATCAACGTTATCTATAGCCATATTTGTCGCCTTCATGCGCTAACGCGCATTGAACCCAAAACTTACGATTTCATGCCAGTTAGCCAGAACCGCCGAAATTTCCGATGCCTTGCCTGGGGTTCTAAACGGGAACTCGCCAAAATTTTTCCTGGTGTGAAAAACAATATTATAAATGTATAATATGACAAAATGGCATATTATGGCGAATGGGTGAACGATGACGGGATTCGAATTGAAACTTTGGCGGACGGGGCTTGACTGGACGCAGGAGCGAGCGGCGGAGGAGTTTGGTATCTCGATGCGTACCTATATCCGTTATGAGCAGAGTAAGCCGCCTAGGGCGATTGTGTTGGCTATCCAGGCATTGTCCCTGGTGGCCATGCTACCGGACATTGAGACTCTGCCGGTTGAGACTCTACGCCAGCGGATAAGAACACTGGCGGGCGACAGCCTCACAGGCTAAAGAGACAAATGTCGCATTTTGCAGCTTCGCCCCATAGAGCCAAATAAGTTGTCGCCGGAAGTGAAAAATGAAGCGGAATTTTCGGGGGTTCCGGCATAGACGTCATTTTCTATGCATCTGGATTTTTGCCTGTAAATCCATGAGCCGATCGGCAATTCGTGTCAGCCCCGCATGAACGTAGTCACGCTGCATGGGGGTGACGTTCTCATCGGCATTTAGCACTTTCCTGAAGTCTTCTACGCATTCCTGCCATAACCTGAACGACTGGCCCAGCCGGATTATTTGTTCATCAAACACCGACAGGGCATGGCCCTGATAAGCGAGGTATCCCCGTTCCAGGGTTGCGGCCGTGGTGAGTATCTGTTCCATGGTGTGTTTATGGGCTGCAGAAAATTCAGGCATGCCGTCATAAGATCGGGATGACTTCTGGCTCTCCTGCTCGAACGCGGTTTCCATGATGAGGGCGTAACGGTAAAACCCCGGATATTCCTGGGTTAATGCCATCAGTTCTTTATCCGTGGTGCCGGTCCAAATCTGATGCAGTTCAGGGGTATAGCCCATCATGCGGTTGATAACCTGGTGCGGCGCCGTGACGCCTTGCGCGTCCAACTGCTGCATATGCTGATCCATTTTTGCCGCCATTCGGCGAAAATTGGCCATTGTCATCGGTGTTTCCTTTTTACCGGTTTGGCAGGGAGCAATGCTACGCGGGCTCCAGCGCGACCGTATGGTGATCTGGGGTGCTGTCGACGAGCCTCGCGTTCAGGCCATATTCCGTCATGATACGAATAAAGGTGACGGTGTCACCAATAATGCGAAAGGGTACGGGGTGCAGGTGCCGTCCGTCCTGGGTAAAGGCCGCATTCAGCGCCGTTTTTTCGACGTAGAAGCCGTTGTTAAGCGACGGCGTCAGGGTAACTCCGGATTTCCACTCCCGTGCATCCATCACGTAATTGTCCCAACCCTGGTCTTTCAGCGTTTCTGAGGCGTAGGTAAGTCGGAACAGATCGGATTGTGCGGCCAGATTGCCACTGCAGGAGCGCCACAGGTAGTCCAGGTGCTGACGCAGTTTTCCGGCCGGCCCATGCTTACGCCCGCGTTCGAGTAGCCAGCTGATGTCGACGGCGACGCTTTTGGGGAATCGTTTCTGCTTTTGGGCAGTGGCCAGCCAGCGAATAAGAAACAGATTTTCGGCATAGGGCGTGCCGGCGATACCATCCTGACGCGCCAGCCCCAGCGCCGCCAGGGCGCAGAACGCGAGATGGCTGAGCGTTGAAGTGGTGTTTTCTGTGGTAACGGATTCGGTCTTGTCTGACAACGTCTACCCTACTTGTTTTGGTGAATGCTTGATTCAGTGTAACTGGCAAGAAGCAGGGTGACCAGTCGCTCATTTGCCACTGTAATGAATACTTATGTAATACATGAGTATTTCAGTTTATACCTCATATCAAGCAGTATCACGCCATATCAGGTTTATTCGGTTGCAATAACGTATGAGGTCACTATAATATGGTCAAGGATGCAGCAGACTGGTTTATCCAGACATCCCGCTACCAACGCAAGTTGGTCAGGCCAAGTCCGGTAAAGGCGCTTCTGAATACCAGAGTTCTCTCTGGCGAAACCCACCTTAAGGTGGGTTTTGTTATTTCAGGGGTGTGGTAACGGCTTGCCGGCCAAAAGCTTGCTGGCGATAACAAAGAAACCCACCTTCCCTCCCCCTGGCTTGGCATCAACCGCATAGGCGCTGGTCACGTGTATTCGGAGTTTCTTCCGTTCCCGGAACGCCTTGAAGGGGACGTGGTAATAGCAGCGCTCGCCCTCGTCATTCAATGCCTCGATCACCGCATAGCTGCCATAGTGCATATTCTGGCCAACGTGAACCCCCATTCTGGCGGAACGTGAACGCAGTTTCTGGTTTTACGTGAACGCGTATTCCGGCGGAAAATACCTCGATTTTGCACCATGACCAGAATCACTGTTCATTTTGCCAGAATCGGTGTTCACCCGACCGGAATTGCCGTTCACGTCGCCAGAACCATTCTTAACGCATTGATTTTTGATGCTATATCTATCCCTTTCATTCCAGGGGGTGATATATGCCAAACAAGAGAATCGCAATGCGTAAAATCCATGAAATTTTAAGGCTGCGTTTTGAAGTCGGCCTGTCCTTCCGCCAGATAAGCCAGTGCGCTGATGTCAGCACGGGCGCCATCCAGAAAATGCTCAAACGTCTTGAGGCCTCAGGGATCTCCTGGCCACTCCCTGAGGGGATGTCAGAGCCCCGACTTGCCAGTCTGCTATATCCTGAGTCTGACAGCCGTCCTGGCGCGCTGGAGGATCCTGACTGGGCTGAAATCCATATGGAGCTGCGTAAAAAAGGTGTCACTCGCCACCTTCTGTGGGAGGAATACTGCCAGCGGATGCCCGTCCGGGCGTACAGCTACTCGCAGTTCTGCTGCCGCTACCAGGCCTGGTGCCAGTCACAGAAACGCTCCATGCGCCAGCAGCATCTCGCCGGTGAAAAATGCTTTATCGACTACTGTGGACCCACGGTGCCGGTTATCTCACCTGAGACGGGTGAATGCCGGCAGGCGCAGATCTTCGTGGCGGTATTGGGCGCATCAAACTACACCTTCGCGGAGGCTACCTATACGCAAGCGCTACCAGACTGGCTTCTCAGCCACGTCAGGATGCTGGAGTTCTTCGGTGGTGTCCCCGAAATACTGGTTCCGGATAACCTGAAAAGCGGGGTTAGCAAAGCCTGTCGTTACGATCCTGAACTGAATCCCTCCTACCAGCAGTTGGCGGAGCATTATCAGGTTGCGGTGATACCGGCCCGGCCCAGAAAACCCAGAGACAAGCCGAAGGCGGAAGTTGGCGTTCAGATCGTCGAGCGCTGGATCCTGGCCCGGCTACGGCACCAGGTCTTCTTCTCGCTCGCCGAACTGAACCACTGTATCCGTACGCTGGTAACCGAACTCAACGAACGGCCCTTCAAAAAACTACCGGGCAACCGCCGGGAAGCCTTCGAAAGGCTGGACAGCCCCGCGCTCAGACCGTTACCGGTACAGCCGTGGCGCTACAGGCACATCAAAAAAGCGAAAGTGAATATCGATTATCACGTTGAATATGAACAGCATCATTACTCAGTACCCCATCAGCACGTCGGTAAAATGGTGGAGCTTCATGCCTTCGACAACCTGCTTGAAGTCTGGTCTGACGGACAGATGATCGCCAGTCACCCACGTCGCCTTCATCCGGGTAACAGTACCGCTGCAGAGCACATGCCAGAACGCCATCGCCACCATCAGCAATGGACGCCAGAGCGGCTCAAAAGCTGGGCGGCCGGTGTGGGCTCCGACACCCTCGCGTGGGTCAGCGGACGTCTGGCAGAAAAAGCGCATCCTGAACAGGCCTATCGCCTGTGTCTGGGGCTGCTGAGTCTGACGCGCGAGTATCCTTCAGAGCGCGTCAACAACAGCTGCCGGCTGGCTAACGCTGAGGGGCTGACCCGGCTGAAGCAGATAAAGTCGATCCTGAAGAATAACCGCGACCTGGTTCCAGCGGACAAAGATCTGCATCCGTCCCAGGAGCTTCCTCAGGAACATGAAAACATCCGTGGCCCACGCCACTTCCACTGAAACAGGGAACCCGATAATGCCACACACGCTGATGAAACAGCTGACAGAAATGAAACTGACGGGAATGGCGGCGGCGCTGTCCTCACAGATGGAGCAACCCGGCACTTACGAAGAGCTCTCCTTCAGGGAAAGACTGGCGTTGCTGGTCACGCGCGAATCTCTCGAAAGGGATCAACGTAAACAGAAACGTCTGCTACAAAAAGCCCGGCTAAGGCTTGAAGCCTCGGTCCACGACATCGACTACCAGCCAGCGAGAAACCTGGAGCGTTCGCGGATCGCTCAGCTAAGCCAGAACGAATGGGTGGTCAGGGGGCAGAACCTGCTGATAACCGGCCCCTGCGGCTGCGGCAAAACTTATGTGGGCTGTGCTCTGGGCAACAACGCCTGCCAGCAGGGTTACAGCGTGCAGTACTGGCGACTGAGCCGGTTGCTGGTAGAGCTGACGCACAGCCGCGCAGACGGTAGTTACCGGAAGCAGCTGACTCAACTGTCAAAAACGCAACTGCTTATCCTGGATGACTGGGGTCTTGAGCCGCTACTGCCAGCGCAGCGTAACGATCTGCTGGAACTGATGGATGACAGATACGGAAAGAACGCCACGGTGATGATAAGCCAGTTGCCAACGGATGAGTGGTACGGTTGCGTTGGTGATAACACACTGGCAGACGCGATCCTTGATCGTCTGATGCATAACTCCCACCGGCTGGAAATGAAAGGTGAGTCGATGAGAAAACGACTGGCACAGGTTGACTGAAAGTGAACGGTCGGTGTAATAAGAAGAAGTTAGGGCGCGTTAGGAAATAACGCGTTCACGTTCCCCCGGAATAACCGTTCAACTTCGCCAGAATACACACCATAGCCGGCATGGATAATTCGCTGGCGATCCAACGACAGTATCATGTCTTTAAGGTAGCGTTGCGCCAGGCCGTAACGGTTTTTGCAGGGGTCAGTTTGGATATCGAAAATTATTGTACTATAAGGACTTCCCCGGCATGTCAACGCCGGTGGTTACGGTTTCTGTCTGCACAACAGTTAAAAATAAAGGGGAGAGACTGCGGTACTATAAACGGCCATGATGAATCGCTATCGATTCGGACCCTGATGAAAGACGCTCGTGAGGCTCTCGTTCGGTAAACGGATAAGTATATCCTGTACAATAATCAGATATACCTCACGGGGTCTAACCCTTTATCATCAACGAGTTGCAGGTCAGATGGTTATACTGCTGCTTCGTGCTTTAACTGGCCGAGTACAACCTGAAATCATCACCGTAATGCAATGATGCCCAGCACAGCCTTGCGTTTTTGGCAGCGATGGCGACAACGGCACGCCAGTATCCTCTTCGCTCAATTAGCGAGCAAACCCAACGACTGAATGAGTCAGTCCTTTTTTCAGCACCAATCAGAACCGAACGGGCACCCTGAACCAGTAGCGTTCGCAGATACGAATCGCCCGCTTTCGTTATCCTGCCAAGCTTTGATTTTCCGCCACTGCTGTACTGCGATGGCGTAAGTCCGAGCCAGGCTGCGAGTTGGCGCCCATTCTTGAAATCATGCGCATTACCGATACTGGCGACCAGCGCACATGCCGTTGTAGGGCCAATCCCTTTCAGCTCCATCAACCTCTGACTGCGGTGATCAGCTTTGGCCATACGAGACAGGATCCGATCGTATTCAGCGATGTTATCTTCAATGCGATTAATGTGTTCCAGCAAATCATCAATGCATTGCTGAACCTGAAGCGGCAAGGAGTTCTTCTGTTCAGACACGATGTGGCGCAGGGCATCTGTACTCTGTGGAGCGATGATGCCAAATTCAGATATTAAGCCTCTTAATCGGTTATATGTTGCTGTTTTCTCTTCGATAAAGCCTTGCCGGGTACGGTGAAGGCATTGCATCGCCTGCTGGCTCTCATCCTTCACGGGCACAAACCGCATATGCGGGCGACGGACGGCTTCACAGATAGCCTGAGCATCAGCTGCATCATTTTTTCCTGATTTACCAGCCATGCGATAAGGAGAAACAAACTTTGCCGCCATCAGACGGGGTTCATGACCATACTGCCGGAACAGTCTTGCCCAGTAATGAGCACCGGAGCATGCTTCCATCCCGATAACACAAGGAGGTAAACCTGCAATCAGCTCAAGAAGTGCAGCACGTGATACTTTGGGTTTAACCAGAACAGTTCTGCCATTTTGGTCAACACAGTGAACAGCGAACACATTTTTAGCAAGATCGATACCGACAGTAGTGATGGTCATAACGAATCCCTCTGGGCTATGTTTACCCCATGATTGCACAGTATTTAACCAGGTGCATATCCAGGGGAAGTCCCTTCCATTCGTTAAGGTTATTTTTTGTACCTCTGAGCTATGGTAAAGCTTGACCACTTTGACAGGCAGCTTTGAGCGATCAACAGAAGTTCGTAATTGTTCTCACCGGCGACAGGATTGTGTAGTACTAAAATGACTAAGTGTTTATCAATGTGAGCAGAGCAAAATGACTATCATCATAAAAAATGGGAAAAATTCAAATACACTTGCGACCGACTGGTCGGTCGTATATCATTTCATTTTTACTCACTGGAATGATTTTTAATGCAACACTCATTTTTAAGGTTGTCGCTATCACTGGCCTTAATCACGATATTGGGGCCTTCAGCGATTGATATGTATCTGGCATCGCTGCCGGATATGGCAAAAGAACTCAATGCTTCCGTCACGCAAATTCAATTAACTTTGACAGTTTTTCTGCTGGCAATGGGATTAGGGCAGCTCGTTTCAGGACCAGTTATCGATGCAGTTGGCCGCCGCAAGCCCTTGTTAGCAGCTATTTTTCTATTTATCGTGTGCTCAATCTGGGCATCCTGGTCAGAGAGTATTACCATGTTACTTTATGCGCGATTCTTCCAGGGATTAGCGGCATCTATGACATTGGTCGTGGCAATCTCTACTGTCCGTGATCTAACTTCAGGGACAGAAGCTGCAAAGCTTTTTGCCTTACTGATGACAATAGAAGGGCTGGCTCCGGTGCTGGCACCGGCGGTTGGCGGCTATGTAGATGCACATGCGGGCTGGGCTGCGGTCATGTTGGTGCTGGCATTAATGGGATTAATTGCGTTCATCAACACCTGGTTTTCGCTGCCGGAAAGCTTGCCCGCAGAAAAACGTTTACCGCTTAAACCCGCTCTGGTGTTGAAAACATATGGACGTCTGCTCACAGATCGTGACTTCATGTTACCTGCAATGTCGCTTTCCGCAGCCTTTTTCTTTCTGTTTATCTACATAGGTGGTGCATCGATTGTGTATCAGTCACACTATGCCCTCTCTCCTGACACATTTGGTCTGGTGTTTGGCGGCACCGGTATGGCAGTGTTAATTGGAGCAATCAGCGCGGGGAAATGGGTGACGCACAGAGGTGTTCCGAAGGTAGCACTGCATGGCGTGCTGGCTATGGCGATTGGCGCGATGATTGCTGGTTTATCAGGCACCAGTGGTCTGGGATTGCCTTTTGTAGTGGCAGGCATGTTTGTTGCAATGTTTGGTTTAGGTGTGGCGGAAGCGACACTCATGTCCATGACCATGTCTACCCAGAAAACTGCCCTCGGTTCTGCTGCCGCGGTGCTGGGTGCCTTGCAGTTGGTGCTTTCAGCGGCAGCAACGCCAGTTGCAGGTTTCCTGTCAGAGCGGGGTAGTGCTTACTGGCTTGGCTTCCTTGTACTGTTTGGCATTGTGGTAGTGCTGCTCACTGTGATGAGCATTCGCTGGGCAAAAAGTGATGTAGAATACGGTTCCGCTCATTAATTCAAAGGGAAACACTTTCATATGGCAATCTCGTCTGCTGCGCAAAAAATATCCGATGCAGCTGTGTTACATTTCGCAGAAAAGGGTTTTGATGCTGGCTCACTGAACGCCGTTGCAGAAATGGCCGGAATTAAAAAAGCGACCATATATTCCCATTTCAAAAATAAAGACGAGCTGTTTATTTATGTCTTTGAAGAAGCCATCGCCGTAGAAAGTGTTTTCGCATTGCAGTGTTTTTCCCGTGATAGACATGTCGGAGAATGTTATCTCGCGCAGGTAACGCAGCGTTATCAAAATTCTGGCCATCTGCGTCTACTGCTTCGCACTGCATTCATTCCACCAGAAGGAGTGCGTGAGCAGGTTGCTTCGGGTTATGAGAAATTTCTTGCTCAACTGAAATCGAAATTCCTGGCTGGATTAGTCGATAAAGATGATAAAGATATGAGCATGCTGGCCGAGGCTTATTTAGGTATCGTCGACAGTGTGCACGTTGAGTTGCTTTATGCCACACCAGTCGCGGCGGAAATAAGACGAAGATCATTGTGGAAACTATTATCAGAAGCAATGTAAGTCACTTTTTCGTCGGCAGGATTGACGCATTGTTGATCATCTTCAGGCAGCCTAATAATATATTTGCTTTCTTGCAAGGTTATTACTGGATTAAATCCTTACTTCGATTATTACCTTTGGTTAGCAATGGAATACTTGGCGGAACGAACATTATGTCCGCTTCTGGCACACCGCGGACTTTACTTACATAGGGGGTCTACGCCGGAACCGCCGAAATTTCCGCCCTAGCATTTTTAGTGATCTTTGGGAAAGTCAATGACACCATCAGTAGCACCCTGCACCAAACGTTACATCCATTTTTGGGATTCTAAGCGAGAACCCGCCAACATTTTGTCATTGTGTATAAACCAAAGTCGGTAAATTTAACCATATGCTGATTAATCAACCACATCAGCTCGTAACAGGCGTGTAGCGTACATCCCCCCGGAAAGTCCCACCTAGTATCTAAAGAGTTATCTTTATCAATATATAAACTTTTAAAAACTGGTGAGACTCACCTGTAGCCAAAAGTCGCATTAAAATGTTCCTCAAAGCGAATACAATACAAATATTCACTAGAGCAAATATATTTTAGCTATTTGAAAACTACATTTCACCAATATTAATTATTCCCTTAGTGGCCCGTCTTTCTTCTTCATCTCAACGATCTTATCCCACTGATTTAAGACAGCCTTACATTGAATACATCCTATTTTTTCTGCTTTTAAATAGTACTCTTTGGACTTTATAAAGTCTTGCTCAACACCTTTCCCCAAGAGATATAATGTACCTAACTCTTGATAGCCCATATAGTCTCCATTTATACCGGCCTCAAGATACAATTTAACCCCAGAGTTATAATCACCATTGCTAACATTTATAGCCGCAAGGTTAATCATCGAATCTGTATAGTGGGAATCTTTACGAGCAATAGAAATTTTATATCTTTCTGCTGCTAGGGCCGTGTGTCGATTTTTATGATGGTATATTACCGCAAGCATCCAGTTAGCATCAGAGTTACCATCATCTGCAAGCTTTACCAATTTTTTAAAACTTGCCTCATTATTTGGCATTGTCACCGACAAGTTTGCCAAAAAATCTTTCCTATGTTTGTAAACAACTTCGGGAATCATTAACCCTCCTTCACGGTTAACTTCAGCAAAGCAGAAATGAGTAATGCTTATTAATAACAGAACCATTATCTTCAACATGCAACCTCCCTTATTCAATAACACCAACATCATTAACCCCAACTATATCGACCGTGTTAATTTTGTTAACATTAAAAACAATGTCAGAAATCACGGTTGTTGTACCGTTATCCCATGACACACTACCTTCAAGCCAGTGGTTGTTACCATTAGAATCATTGTGATTTTTTTGATAATACTCCAAGTTTATTTCGGAGATGCCAGAGGAAGAAAGAGAAATAAACTCCCCTTGTTCTGTTGCGCCGTTGACATTTTTATCAATCCAGAGCAATAGTGAATCCCACACATTGTCGAGTTCATTGATAACTCCGTCTGAATTAATGTCATGCTCTTTTAACGCTTCAAAACCATTTGAGGCATTGCCGCCCGAGGAAAGAAGTGTGTTATTACCGAATAATTCATTGCCGTTATTTATCTTGCCGTCTCCATTTTTATCTAAAGCAAGAAAAGCATTATTAGCGCCTATCCACCCAGTACTTTCCGCCACTCCATCGTTATTATGGTCAAAACAAATTAACCCGTCATTTGCTAAAGTGTTAATTCCTTCTCCTGTTAAGTCAATTACCAGTGGTGTTTCTGTTTCCTGTTGTTCCGTAATGTAATCATTAATTGCTTCTATAATCGCGTTAGGTGACATCCCCTGTAACTCGTTTATGAAATCAATATTATGCTTGTCATTATCATAGTGCGTAATTGAAATTACAGAATTAACAAATGAAATGCAATTATTCGAAACCAAGTTGTAATTTGGTGAGAAGTTTCCAAAGTCACCCATTTTCAGACCAGATATATAATTGGATATATTGTTGACAACGCTTTGAGAATAAAGTGGAAAAGTAATGCTCGTTGTCTTGGCATGGTCATAACCAATCGAGTCTCTAAATGTTAAGTTTTCTACTCCCCCCGTTGTTTTAGTGTCTCCCAGCCCCCACCCTATCGATTGTCCCTGAAACTCTATCCAAACATGACCAAACATAGAATTTGAAACTTTTTGATTCTCATTTGTATATTGAGTTCCCGATGGAGCCATTTTTATTGTCAATGTATCAATGTGCTGACCTTTTAATCTCGCACTGTCGTTTTTATCCACTAACCCAAAGTCTTTCCCTACATTAGTATTGTCCATCCCTTTTCCCTATATTAAGTGCGGCTATAACCGTTGTTATCCATCACCAATAAGAACGGTTATCATTATCACTTTCAAGCATTTTATTTATATATACCCAAAAGATCCGCCGCCCCCCTATAGGGACTGTTGGTGAGCCCAGATAGTGGCTCTTCGCCGAAACCCTCGAAAATTTTGTCACGTTTGTCACTTAAAAATGAAGCCGGATTATCAGTTTTGCCTGACTCGACTCAGTGTCCTGTAAACCGTCGGGCGTGAAACAGAAAATAATTCTGCCAGATCGCTGATTGAGTACTGGCCGGTTTCCCGCATACGGCACAGCTCTTTTTGTTGTTTTTCAGACAGTTTCGGCTGCTTCCCCCTCAATTTTCCTTTCGCCCGGGCAATCGCCATGCCTTCGCGAGTCCGCAGGCGTATCAGGTCGCCTTCAAATTCGGCAAACGTCGCCAGCACGTTAAAAAACATCTTCCCCATAGGATCTGCCGGATCGTAGAGGCTGGCTCCCAGCGCCAGCTTCACCCCTCTGGCCTGCAGCGCATCGGCTATCTGACGCGCATCAGGAACCGACCGGGCCAGGCGATCAAGTTTCGGAACGACCAACGTATCGCCACTGCGAACGGCGGCCAGCGCCTGATCCAGTCCGGGCCGTTGCCGGTTTGAGCCGGTCAGCCCTTTATCGAGGTAAATCCGGTCCGTAGATACACCGAGTTTCATCAGTGCCTCCTGCTGGGCGGTTAAATCTTGTTTATCAGTAGAGCATCGGGCATATCCGATCCGTATTTCAGTCATAAATGTGTACGTTTAAGGGGCCATGAAAGAGATTGATATCGTACCAGTTATGTGAGACAAGATCAGCGGTGATTTTAACTGAAGCGCAAATGTTATTTTTTACTGTCCGCAGAGCGATCCTCTTACGGACATTATTTCCGGGGTCAGGATGACAACTCGCAACAAAGCGACAGGCAAAAGTGAACGACTGGCAGTTTTAAATAGTGCCGAGCAGGAAGCTCTGTATGCTCTCCCGGATTTCGATGATGCTCAGCGACTGGAGTTTCTGGCGCTGGATGAATCTGAACTGGCGCTGGCCTGCAGTCGTCGGGGGCTTCCCGCTCAAATGTATTGCATCATCCAGATCGCTTACTTTAAAGCCAAGCACCTGTTTTTCCGCTTCGGGTGGGATGATGTTCCGGACGACTGCAGCTTTGTCCTGAGCCGTTATTTCCCCGGGGAGTCACTGCCTGACAAATCACCCACTAAGCACGAGCGCTATGCTCAGCGGGAAAAAATCTGCGCGCGGTATGGTTACCGCCCCTGGTCATCGGCACTGTCTTCAGCGCTTGAACAACAGGCCGCCCATATTGTCCACCGCGATGTCACCCCCGGCTTTGTCGCCACAGAGTTGATCATCTGGCTCAACGCGCACAAAATCATCCGACCTGGCTATAGCACGCTCCAGGAGCTGGTAAGCCGGACGCTTTCTGATGAAAGGCAGCGTCTGGGGCGTATCCTGACGGAGCGGCTTGATGACGCCACCATGGATGGTCTGAACACGCTGATTGAACGCGATGATACCCTTTCCCGGCTGGCGATCCTCAGGCAGGATGCACGTGATTTCGGCTGGCGTCAGATGGTTCAGGAACGGGAAAAACGGGCCATACTGGCGTCATTGCACCGCAAAGCCTGCGACATCCTGCCGGCACTGAATATTTCTCAGCAGAATCTGCTTTACTACGCCAGCCTGGCAAATTTCTATACCGTTTATGATCTCCGAGAACTGAAGCCCGATCAGACCCGCCTTTAACTACTGTGCTATTCATGGGTTCGTTACCGCCAGTTTAGCGATAACCTGGTGGATGCGATGTTTTTCCATATGAAACAGCTCGAGGATGAGAGCCGCAGCGTGGCCAAACAGCTTCTGGCCGACGTCCAGGAAAAACACCGGCGTGAAACGTCTAAAATCGGACGGCTGTTATCGCTTTACGTTGATGACAGCGTCCCGGATCCGACCACTTTTGGCGAAGTCCGCCGGCGTGCATGGAAAATCATGCCTCGGGAGACGCTGAAAACCACCGCACAGCGCATGAGTGTAAAACCCGTCAGTAAACTGGCGCTGCAGTGGCAGGCCGTGGACGGTATGACGGCATTAATCCGGCGTCACCTGCGGCCATTATTTTTGTCACTCGACCTCACCAGCGTTGTCCACGACAGCCCGTGGGCTGAAGCGCTGAGCTGGCTCAGAATGGTGTTCAGCAAAAAGCAAACGCTTTCACAGCGGTCACTGGCGGAATGCCCGCCGGGCACATTACCGGAGCGGCTGCGCCCGTATCTGCTGGAGTTCGGCGAGGATGGCGAGCCCACAGGCCTGAACGCCGGGCGCTATGAGTTCTGGCTCTACCGCCAGATAAGAAAGCGTTTTCAGGCGGGTGAATTTCACCTCAATGACAGTCTCCGCCACCGCCATCTTTCTGATGAACTGGTACCGGAAAGGGAACAGGCCGCTGTCCTGGCTGAAATGAATATTCCGTTTTTGCAAAAACCGGTTAAATCGCAGCTCAAGGCGCTGGAGTCCGAATTGCACCGGCAGTGGAAAGCCTTCAACCGCGAGCTGAAGCAGGGGAAGCTGAAACATCTGGAATACGATGCAGTAACGCAGAAACTGACCTGGCATAAGTCCGTGGTCAGCCGTCATAAGGCGCAGGAGAAGCGATTTTATGAACAGTTGCCTGACCGACGTCTTCCGGTTTGTTAACAGCCAGTGCCGGTTTCTTCATGCCATGAAGCCGCTGCAACCCCGCTATGCCAAAAAGAATGCCGATGCAGACAGCCTGATGGCGGTCATCGTTGCCCAGGCGATGAATCATGGTAATCATGTGATGGCACGAACCAGTGATATACCGTTCCATGTGCTGGAAACCACGTACGAACAGTACCTCCGCCTGGCGTCACTGGTCACGGCCAATGACTGCATCACCGATGCCATAGAGGCACTGCCGATTTTCCCGCACTATTCGTTTGATCCGGAAACGCTTTATGGTGCCGTTGACGGGCAGAAGTTTGGCGTTGAGCGGCCGACGGTAAAGGCCCGGCATTCGCGTAAATACTTCGGCCGTGGTAAAGGCATGGTGGCCTACACGCTGCTGTGTAACCACATCCAGATCAACGGTTATCTGATTGGCACAAACGACTATGAAGCCCACCATGTCTTTGATATCTGGTACCGCAACACCTCAGAGGTGAAACCCACGGCTATCACCGGCGACATGCACAGCATCAACAAAGCCAACTTTGCGATCCTGCACTGGTTTGGCCTGCGCTTTGAGCCTCATTTTACGGACCTTAACAGGCAGTTACAGACACTGTACTGCATCAGAGAGCCATCGGCCTATAAAAAATGCCTAATCCAGCCCGTCGGACAAATTGACCGGAAGCTTATTATCCGCGAGAAAAGCAATCTCGATCGCATCGTCGCCACGCTGGGGCTGAAAGAAATGAGGCAGGGGACGCTGGTCCGCAAACTGTGCACATACACCACGACCAATCCGACCCGGCAGGCACTATTTGAATATGACCGGTTGGTACGCAGCATTTACACGCTGAAGTATCTGCGCGATCCGCAGCTGGAACGCAACATCCGGCGTTCCCAGAACCGAATTGAATCTTATCACCAGCTGCGTGCCGCAGTGGCCAAAGTCGGCGGAAAGAAAGAGTTAACCGGGAAAAATGACATTGAAACAGACATCAGCAACCAGTGCGGGCGGCTGGTTTCCAATGCGATCTTATATTACAACTCGGCGATCCTATCGCGATTGCTGAAACGACTGGAAACGGAAGGCAATACCAAAGGCATAGAAGCTCTGGCCCGGATATCACCGGTGGCCTGGCAACACATTTTGCTGAACGGACATTATACCTTCCAGAACAGCAATGAAATTATTGATCTGGATAAATTGGTTGCCCGGCTGAAACTAGGGTAACATATTTATGGATATAACCAATTGATAAAAATGGGGTAATGTTGACAAAAGGATAATTTTACCTTTGGTGGTTTACAACGTCATTAATAAGACCTCTCTAGCCACAGCCTATTAGTATTGTTCTTATAAAGTTTTTTTTCGATGAAATTGTTTTTATTTTCCGAAAGAAAAATGAGAGCGGTCCCGTATCCTTTCGTTGGATCTATAAATAGCTTGCTGAGCTCTGCCTTAAAATAGTTAAGTTTACCTCGAGCAGGATCAATGACTTGGAACCATCCATTTTTGTAGCCAGTGTAAACAATAAAATGCCCACCGTTAGTTTTAGTTTTAAGTATCGTTGGCGAATTAACATTCTCAAGATCAGACATGGTTATTTTTAACCCGACACTTGATATGCCAAACTTCTTTGATGTGATGAATAAATCGAGCAGAGAATATTCAGGTTTCAGACCGATAAAAAAGAATAGATTCTTCTCTGAAGTGTTCTTATTAAAATACATATTGAATACATAGGCTAGCGAAGCGATACCACAAGAGTTATCCATAAGTTGTGGTTCAACCCCATTTGTACGGTAGTCTATCATTGTGTTTTTTATCATCTCTCGTGGTTTGCTCTGAGGGTAAACTTGTACAGAGAACATATAGAGTGTAATGATTAATGTAAATTTTTTAATGAAAGCACTCTCATTAATCATGAGCACTACCCCCAAAGAAATAATACGAACAAATAATTATCAGACTAACCAGAATGGCGATAAAAAAACTTACGGAAGAGTCTATTTTTTTGGCTGCCTTTTTATTTATTATCTTAATAATTACAGAAATAATGAACCAAATAAACATCAATAATGGGGTGGCGTACAAGTAGATATTCAAATATTATATCCTCACAATCAATCACAAGGTTAATACATTTATTTGCTTATGCCTGATTGCCATAATTTTTTCTAAATGAGAATCGATAAATGTGTTGATGTATTGACATCTCAATTAAACTAATGGCATTGAACACATGAACGATTCATTACTTTCTTCCATGAGGATGGATCGTCAATGGCTTTCCTAAATATATCATCCATTTTCGATGGTGCCATGCCGGGCATGTTTTTTAAGTGTTCTTTTGCCCAGTTTGGATTGTTAAGTATGGTATTTAACTCTGCCTGAGTAGGAACCGCGTCAAGTGGGGGGCCAATTTTATGTTTATTTTGTCCGAGAGCTCCTTCTCCTGCCAGGCCTCCAAAGAATAAACCGCCAGACTCCATTAGCATAAATTTGGTTATTGTTGTTGCGCCAGAGACCCCACCACTAAAGGCTCCGCTAGCAGCAGCAAGGACTGCATCAGTAGTGTTAAATTCCTTTCCTGAAATAGCTAACATGGCAGCATAGGAGCTTAAACTAATTGCCATACCTTGTGCTGCTCCCCATAGCAATGGAACCAAAACTACAGGAATAGCTTTGCCTTTTGTGTTTGCCATTTCAGCATCAGTCATCACCTGATGTGGAAAGTATTCCAGGTTGTCAATTTTTCCAAACGATGCTTTTGCCACTGCATTGTTGGACAATAATATTGTTGAAAGCAGCGTCCAAAGAATGGTTGTTTTCATTATACTCTCCATGAAAAATCAAGGGAAAACGTGTTGGCATTCATACCGCCGAGCTCGTGGTCAATTGTAAAGTCCACAACTAAATTTTTCCAACTGTTAAACGTTACTCCACTTATTATTGCACTTGATGTATCCCAGGATGGAGTATGCGGATTTCTTTTTTTTGTGGTATATATATCTTTGGATGCTCCAAATTTGATATCCACATCGTTATTTAAAGCAATGCTGAGTATACCTGCGGTTGAAAAATAGCGGTATTTTATATCATCCTTCTTACTGGATATTCCATCGATATAGGAAGGATAAAGAGTGAGAACTACGGGATCCATAACCCAGCTAAATGAGGATGATAGTGTATAATTGTTAACATTACCTGCCTTAAATCCTGACCCTACGCTTAGCACCGTTAACGGATAGAAATTATCAAGGCGATATGATAAGCCGACGTTATAATTATCTGCATTTCCTTTTGTTTCTGAGTTAAGGTTTAACTGTGAATCTGATGTGTCCTTTCTGGTATATTTACCGAACCAGGTTCCCCGTAAAGAAAAATTATCTGTCAAACCATATTTGAAAGAAGCATACCCACTAAGTTGTTTCGTTTTATTGTTAACGACTGACACCGAATTATCGAGGAAAAAAGAGCCTAGAGATGTGATATTTAACGTATACTGAGGAAGCGTGCTGGACTTGTTGTTTTCATAAATAGATATACCAGAACTGATAGTCCATTTATTTTTCTCTGGCAAAAAATCTTCAATTTTATAGATACTTCCCCCTGCGCCCATTACCAGATTTGGCGGGTTTTCTGCGTAAGCAAAATCAGTCTCCAGGCACATAGCCAAGATAGCAAAAGAACAAAAACGTCGTTTCATGTTGTTTCAACATCCATTGTTGATAATGATTATCGTTATCTTTATGTGGATTTTGCCATATGTATTCAGCTTGTCAATAAGTGAAAGTAATTGTTTCTTGTCGACAACAGGCCTGGCCTCAGCAAGAGCCCGCGGGAGAAGCGGCGGACGGCCTTACAAAATGACGCCAATAAAATTGCGATTGGCAATGGCATCAATGGGACGGCCAGAGACGAAAGTCAGTACGTTATGCCAGGAGCTGGGGATAACCCGACAAACGCTGTACCGTCACATTTCCCCAGATGGTCAACTGCGAGCTGACGGAATAAAGCTGCTCAACCGGGGATAATTTCGGAGAACGGAAAAATCTGGGGTTCCGGCGTAGAACCCCGATCTGCACCTTGCGAAATGGGTCACCCGCAAATATAAGCGGGTACACGGTAGCCAGGCTCAGGCATATGAATGGTTGAGAAGGATACAGAGCGCTAAGCCCTGCCTGTTTGCACACTGGGAAATTGGTACGCGGCGTGAACGGTCAACGACAAGAGCCGGATGACGGGAGAGTGTCACGTCCGGTTCCGTGGGAGCGCAGGGGGGAAGTTCCCTTGCGCGACCCGATAACCCCGAGTTGCAAAAACGGGAGTGACCATTGATTCGATATCCAAACTGACCCCCAATATATTTATCGGAGTTGGGAATATGAAACTAGGTCTTTAGCTTAATTATGAAATTTATTTCAGCGAACACTGGGTGTTTTTTGATAGGATATGACAATCAATTAAAAACTACCGATCGTTAATAACCATTGTATTAAAATGGTTTATAGGAGTACCTTTTACTTTCGATAGAGAGGACAACAACATTGAAAATGTCGCCATTTATTCCTGTTTTAAGAAATGTCCGAAATTATAAAAACTATTTTTCAAGGAAATAGAATATGCTTGCTTTGACTCGGTATTGCACCGACATAGAAGTAATGGTTGCATCTTTGTGCGGCGCATTGGTCTGGATTATGACACAACGGTGCTTTAATTGGAGGAAGCAACCCGCTTTATTTCTCGTTTCGTTTGTTATGGGAATAATGGGGGGGGATGTGACTCTGGATATTGTCAAGAGCATGGTGCCTGGGGTTTTTTCAGATGAAAGAACTATCGGGGCTTTCCTGTGTAGCGCTTTAATTATTACGCTTATAATAAATATCACACACAAAATAAACCTGATTAGCAAAAATAAGTGATAATTAAGGTGGGTAATATGTTTATTAGGTTTTTACATAAGTTTATAGGCGATTGTTTTGTTGGTTGATGATTGTGTTTTTTATGTAAAAACCAATGGTTTTTTTGTTATTCCAATAAAATATTTGTTTAATAAATTAAACTTATTTTACGAGAAAAAACAGGGTGAAATACGTCAGATGGGATGTATTAATCAGTCACTGAAGATCGAACAAATAAAAGGAAATCCGAGATGATACTGAGCGAACGGGGGCTTAGCTTGATTAAGCACTTTGAAGGTAAGCGCCTACAGGCATACCTATGTGCGGCTGGAGTCTGGACAATCGGCTACGGCCATACCGATGATGTGCGGCCCGGTGACGTTATTGACGATATGAAGGCAGACTCCTTTCTAAGAAGGGATGTAACAGTATCTGAAAATATCGTCAGACGTTTTGTCCGAGCTCCCCTTAATCAAGATCAGTTTGATGCTTTGGTCTCTTTTGTTTTCAATATTGGCATACGAAATTTTGAGTCGTCCACTATGCTGAAAAAACTCAATGCCGGTGATAGTGTCGGGGCATCTGATGAGTTTTTGCGTTGGGTTTATGCGGCCGGAAAATCAATTTCAGGATTGGTATTTCGCAGGCAGGCAGAGAAACGACTGTTCCTGAGCTTAGGGTGAAAGGATTTTATAGAATTATATTTCTCACATTGTCATTGGAAATGTCAATGTGGTTGTTTTTTTTAAATTAAAAATGACGTTAAGTGATGACAGTCTTTGTGTTCCATCAAAATACATAAGGTTGCGATATGCATATTGTCATTGGAGATGATTAATTCTGGCGCCTTCTTTAGGTTGGGTAAAACACAAGTTCAAGAAGAGAATAATTGATTGATATCATGAAAATGCTAAGTGATAATTAATAAAACACCCAATTTTTGAGTGTATTACTTGCTAAAAATGCAAGGAGCATTAATTGCGTGGTGAGTATTAGTGGCTATAATAATAAAAGATATTTTTAGTTAAACAAGTACTTGGGTTAATAGATTTAATTTCTGAAACATAGATGGGTTTTTATATATTTCTAGATAATGATTGTAAAGAGGAGATACATATGACTGATATATCAACCAGTGGTTGGGACGTGGTCAGTATTACCGACCTTGATACCATGAATGCAATTGTTAATTCTGATGGACTTTATCCGTCAGATTTCTCAGCAAGTGACAGTGTGCTAGGCGCTAAGATTGATCTTGAAGGAAAGTGGGGTAAATGGGATATAAGCAATAATTCAAGCGGAGGAAAGATCAACATCCGGTGTGAAATTTGTAGCGGTACCGTTGAATACGGTGGGGTTAAGGTTGATATTAATGACGATAATAATTACTCATATGTTGAAATTGAAGTAATGTTGAAAGGTATTCAAGCTAGCCCAGAAAAATGGACCTCGGGTGATGATGAGGTTACAGAAGATACCCTGTGTCATCAGCTTATGATGGACACTAGCAATATAGTTATTGTAACGGATTCTGACTTTACTGGCTCTGCTATGGGTCAGGATGGGCTTACTTATATCGTACCAGACTTATTCCAGGAGTGGTTTAACGATAATGTTGACAAATTCGGGCAGATTTTCTCCGTCATTCTCCTCGGTCTCGAGGCTGGCAACAGCGATTTTCAGTGGCTTTATCCCTCCGCATACAGTTATGCGTCCAACAGCTCAATAGACGGAAATACTACCGGGTTTGGCGTGCTGACTTTGGTTGACGGAGATATGGATACCGGGAACCTCCAGCAGAGTATTGACATTCAGGCTCTTAATCTTGTTAAGAGTTACGGAGCTAATCTAGCACTGGTCGTCAGTAAGTCCATGTTTGTTAAGCACATCCTTCTGCCTGCTGCCATCAGCATTGTCAAAGATTCCACCGATAGTGATTTTACCATCAGTGATACCGGTCTTTCCCTGACCAATAACAGGGAAATGGTCTGGCAGAATTTCGATGATGGGAAAGGACACACTGTTTCCCCTACCATTCCGAAAGAAAATTTCATACTCACTCTGCAATCAGATTATATCCATCTCTCCATGATGGGGGCTCATTACATGCCTCATGCAGGAGTAACTGTCTATATGGGGGTTGAACAGGACTTTAGATATAAAGTAGAAAAAAATGGTGAAGGAGAACCCGTGTTTGTACCCGATGAAAAGGGGATGGGCGATGCACAGATTTCTTGTTTCTGTAAATTTGATTCGTGGCTTGGTGCTCTTGAATTAGCGATGGGTATTATTTCATCCATTGCCGGAGTTATAGCCCTGGGCACAGGTTTTGCAGATGCAATAGCAGCTGGGGCTGCAGAAACAATGGCTATCGAAGAAGAAGAGCTGGTTATCAATTTTACGTTTAATATTGGTCGTTTTGAAATAACCACAAACGCTCTGGCTGACCTCGCTGTTGCTATCCAGGACGGAGTGATCTCCAACCCGACAATTTTTAATGTCGTGAAAATTGCCTCCATCGTTACAGCGGCTACCACCGGCATCGCTTTTGGTTCGATTATGATAGCTGAAGCTGTCTATAAGGGTATTTATAAGGAGGTCCCGTCTTTTCGCTCTATTGCGAATGCTATCACCGGCAGTGCCGTGTGGCCCAACATCAAAAATACCGAACTGAAATCTGCCTCTCTGGCTGACAGCTTTGTTATCGGGCTTGAACTCAAATAAGTGAGGTGTGCATACATGGATATGTATGGTTGGGACATAGTCTGCGCAGTGTCCTGTACTGAGCTGAACAAAAAACTCAAAACTGCTTCCCGAGATGCTTTTGGTCAGTTCAGCTGGTCTGATGAGGAAGGTAACAAGATTTCAGGCGAGTTTGAAGGGTGGGAAATCGTGGCTGGCGGGGATGCACAGCGTATTAATATTATTACCGCTGTCAGCACCGGAAGGCTAGAGGCAGAAGTTCTCGGTCGGCGTATTGACGTGCCCGTTGACGGACTTTGCCCTGAACTTCAGGTTGAGTTGACGTTTGTTAATGCAGGAACCGGCGATAACACCACACACCTGAAGTTTAACCTTGCCCGTGTGGATAAAAGGGATGATGCCATTTCTGCGGGGAGTGGCAGTGTCGTGGTGCTCAATCCGGATACAGCTCTGCTTTTTCCGACTTCAGAGTCTATTATACCTAAGCTTTACAGCGATATGATGGCTGACATGCTGGTTGTCATGAAGAATAAAATCAATTTTATCTTTGCTGAGGTGACGGATATGCCCGCTGGAAGTGAAGTTTCATGGTTAAAACCCGCCATGCTTGCTTATGCTTACAATGAAAAGTTGAATTGTCACCTGGGTTGCCTGGCCGTGCTGGCCACTCTGGATAATTATGCCGATCCCAGACCTGTGCCTGAGCAGCTAATTTTTGACTCGGCGCTTGTCCGGGAGGGCGGCAGTAAGGGGTTTATGCTGTCCCGGTATATGTTTATGGCCCATATTGTTTATCCCGGCTTGCCCAGCGTACTTAAGGGCTCGACTCTGGAGCAGTATTATGTTGATGGCAATGGTGCCATAAGAAATTCTTTACCCGTGTCCTTAAACAAGGTGGAGGGTTATACGCCATATATTAACAACCTTGAAATTGAGATTGTTGATAACCGTGTTGTCATTAATAATACTTATGGACGTTGTGATGTGGGAAAGGATCAGAGTTATAACACATTTGAACTGTCGGGGAAGTATGCTCCGGAATTATCGATCAGCGGAGACCGGTACAGCGTACTACTGAATAATACGAATGGTCCGCACCTGAATGTTGAAATACATGACTCTATGGCCAAATGGCTTTGGCTTTTTGGCGGTAAGCTGGTCGACGAACTTCTGCATCGGATTAAGGATGAAATGAACAGTCTTCTTTTTGAGTTTAGTTCAAAAATGAATTTTGATATTTTACCTGTAACGTTCAATGCAGAGGCTATTTACAGCAACTGCGGGCTGGCTGAAAATTTCTATATGCAAAATTGATTATTATTTGGGGAGGGGTATGGGTGGTTTCACTACTTTGACAGGCATAGAAACATTTGATTTATTGATGACTACAAACCAATATGGTGGTGCAGGTGAAAATATGCAAGGTGATGATTTATTTGTTATATTTAGGGGGCGGGATAATACCGGTCGTCTTTTACTTGTTGATTCTGCAAAAATAATTGAGTGTTTATCCAAAGAGTATATAAAGTTAATTAACTACATTGGAAGCGGGGCTTACACGGTAAGCCTTGAAGAAAGCAATCCTAAAAAAAATGACCTTATACTAAAAGAGAATTTTGGCTATAGCAAATCTTATTATCATGTGATTAAATTCACCGTAAGTGAAACATTTAAAAGTGCTGCTGTCAGTGTTGCCATTAACATGGATGGAACAAATTTTATTTCAACCTCATTTGTTTCTGATGAGCACCCAAGGAGAAGTCCGCCCAGTTTTGCCATGATTAAATAACATGTGCTTTTTACTTTAATTTGATTTTGTGGTCGCCTATTATGATAAAATCCAGCAGTAGGATAGCAGGTTTTCTTTGTTTTTTTGATTAAAGCCATGCAATAAAAACATAATTATGATGGCTATTTTATTTGATTACACTGTCTATAGATTGTTTGTAAAGGTTAAGTATGAAATTTTTAGTTAATGTGTTTTCGTCGCTAGCCCTTTTTCTTTTGCTTTATTTTTCTCAATTACCTATTGTAGAGGCAGTAAGTTGTGATTATTCACTCGAAAATGATAAAATTATATATAGTACGCAAGTTGATGTTTATAATGGAAAGTATTATATAAAAACAAAATTGAATGACAATTATGTTATGATGAAAGTTTATAATGGTAACAATAGTGATGTTATGGAAATTATGAATTTGGCAAAAATTGCCCAGGTATTAGGGAGTAAAGTAAATATTTGTTACTATAACTATTCGAGTGGTGCTCAAATATATGCCTTGGAGTTGCAGTAATCTAATAAGCGCTGGGTGATAATAATTTGGGAGTAGTGCACCTTAGGAGATTTGGGGGGGGGGGGGGCTTTCTGTATTAATATCGTGACAACGAACGAGTTAAGTGATTCTTTTAATATGCTCATGAAAGGGGGCTCTTATGAGCGATTTTGAGTTCTGCTTGCTAAGATAACTTGTTTTTTAATGCCGAAATATATAATTATATTTTAATATGGTGGTTTTTTGCTTGATTATATCTTCATTAAAAATAAGCGATAAGGGTTTTATGAAAAAGGTTATGATGTTCCTCGTCACGCTGTCGTTTTTTTTGTCGCTACCTTCTCAGGCTATAAATATACTCTATAGAAGCGATCAGCGAGCTCCTGAGGAAGTTTTTAGATATGGGTTTAGAAATTTGGGGGAGAACGATAATATTCTCTCTCATGTTGAAGGTGAATCCTGCATCTCAGGAACAAGAGATTCCGCTTTTGTTGCGACAACTACATCAAATACTTTTGCTGAACGATTTTCCCGAGATGTTAGGGCGGGGGATCCTTTTTGGGTTTACTCAATAAGACCTTCTAATAACTTTTACTCAGTGTATTCAAGTCTTATGTATGCATATAATGCTTCTCATAACGATATATTCCGGAGGACGGCTGAAACTTTCAGCGAACAAGGCGAATATGCAGCATTTGGTGGAGTTGAGTCACGGCAAATCATGGGGGCTTGGCTTTATCGCTCGAATGGTCCCGGCGTTCCTGCAACCAGACTTTCATACACAGTAAATCCTGGCTATATTGATGAGGACACTCATGTAAATACGGAGCCTTATGTCGTTTACTATTTGCCTTCAGTCACAAGTAGTCTTTTATCATGCGAAAGTTGTGTTAACTCATCCTCCCATAGTTTTTATATTAAAAATAACAAAGGTGACTTGGCGGAAAAGATAATTTACTGTAAAAGATTGTTTTATGTGATTTTGTTTGATTGATGATAATTGTCGGTGTCAATTTCGTACAGGCGGTTTGCTGAAAGAAAAAGGAAAAGATATTGGAAATTAAAATTATAGTGGAGAGCGTTATTAATACCGAGGTGCTATGAGAGGGCCGCTGTTCAGAGCCAGGTTGCAGTTGTGGGATGTGTATGCGCACATAACAGTTTAGTATTACCTGAACCTTCATTGAAAAGCGAATAGATTGTAAACATAGTGGGATAAAAAGTATATAAGCACACAGTTAATCGTTATAGGAGGGTAAAATGCAAAATAATCTCGTTGACATCCCTGATGAAGAGTTGAGAAAAGCGATTTGTTCCGTTTTGAATAAAGATGTGAGTGAGGATGTAACAATTGACGACATGGAACAAATTAAGGAGTTGAGTTTTTGGGCAGATAAGGAGGTAACGACACTTGAAGGATTGCAATATGCCAGTAACTTAATTATGTTGTCTATTGGCTTTTATGGTTATGGTGGGAGTGATTTAAGTTATCTTCCTAAGAAGCTAAGTGTTTTATCATTAGTTCTATCCAGAAAAACAGACTTCAAAAAAATCACTTTGCTTGATGATTTGTTCAAGTTAACAATCATTGACAATGAGGGGTTAATGGATTTTAATGATTTAATTGGCGTTAATACTGAACTGATGTACTTTGATTATACATCGGGAGTTTATTGCAATAATAATTCAAAATCATTGAATTTTGTAATGCCGTTAACTAACATTACATCTATTACAACTAAAAACTGCGATGTTTTAAATGAAAATGGAGAGCCATTGTATTTGGGGGTTTTGAATAATAAATCTTTCGAATTGAATTATTCTGCGTCGAACACTACATTGGTTGATATTTCAGACTTTGAAAGAAAGGGATTTGGTTTTTTTAAATTTAATTCTTTCATCGAAATCTTTGACCCTTTGGTTGGGAGTGAGGATATTTATATGTTTCAAAATGTGTTTAACTCCACGGGTGGTAGAATTCCTGTATTAGGCATGTATCCTCCAGGTGAGTATAATGAGAAAACAGGTGATGTGATTTTTAAAAATACTAAGGGTGCAGATTATGTTGGTTATTCAGTTGAAAAATTAGGGGGGAGGGTTGATTTCAGCGGGGTTTTACTTATAAAAAACGCAGTTTGATTAATATGGGGTTATCGGGTCGCGCAAGGGAACTTCCCCCCTGCGCTCCCACGGAACCGGACGTGACACTCTCCCGTCATCCGGCTCTTGTCGTTGACCGTTCACGCCGCGTACCAATTTCCCAGTGTGCAAACAGGCAGGGCTTAGCGCTCTGTATCCTTCTCAACCATTCATATGCCTGAGCCTGGCTACCGTGTACCCGCTTATATTTGCGGGTGACCCATTTCGCAAGGTGCAGATCTATATGACTGGCTATACAGTCCATCGCTGACCGATAAAAGCGCCCATAGTACTTAATCCAGCCTCGTAACATGGGATTGAGCCAGCGTGCCATTACTTCCAGAGACAACGGGATTTTGTGACTCAGATCCCAGCCCCGTACCGTCTGCCGGATTGCCTTCGCAGCTCTGGCGCTTATCGCTGGCAGGAAATTCACCGACAGCTCTCCCTCTTTCGAGAATGACTTTCTTGGCCTGAATGTATAGCCCAGAAAGTCGAAGCTGATTTCAGGGTATGCCTCCGTTCTTTCCCTGTCCTTGCAGTAGACGACTTTCGTCTTGCCTGGACTCATTTCCAGCTTACATTCACCCAGGCGTGCTCTGAGCCTGCCGCGCAACATCATTGCCTGCGCATGGCTCTTTGTAGTGGTTTACTGAATTTGGCCACCTGAACAGAGGTGATATGCTCACCTCAGAACAACACAGGTGCCATAATGAAAAAAAAGAAATTTCAGCGCAGAGTTTAAACGCGAATCCGCTCAACTGGTCGTTGACCAGAACTACACTGTGGCAGATGCAGCCAGCGCTATGGATGTCGGCCTTTCCACAATGACGCGATGGGTGAAACAATTACGTGATGAGCGGCAGGGAAAAACACCAAAAGCCTCCCCCATTACCCCGGAACAAATTGAAATCCGTGAGCTCAGGAAAAAGATGCAACGAATTGAAATGGAAAATGAAATATTAAAAAAGGCTACCGCGCTCTTGATGTCAGACTCCCTGAACAGTTCTCGATAATCGGGAAACTCAGGGCGCGTTATCCTGTGGCCACTCTCTGCCATGTGTTCGGGGTTCATCGCAGCAGCTACAAATACTGGAAAAACCGTCCTGAAAAGCCAGACGGCAGACGGGTTGTATTACGCAGTCAGGTATTTGAACTGCATGGCATCAGCCACGGCTCTGCCGGAGCAAGAAGCATCGCCACAATGGCAACCCAGAGAGGCTACCAGATGGGGCGCTGGCTTGCTGGCAGACTCATGAAAGAGCTGGGGCTGGTCAGTTGTCAGCAGCCGACTCACCGGTATAAGCGTGGCGGTCATGAGCACGTTGCTACCCCGAATCATCTTGAGCGACAGTTCGCCGTAACGGAATCAAATCAGGTGTGGTGCGGTGATGTGACCTATATCTGGACGGGTAAACGCTGGGCGTACCTCGCCGTTGTTCTCGACCTGTTCGCAAGAAAACCAGTGGGCTGGGCCATGTCGTTCTCGCCGGACAGCAGGCTCACCATGAAAGCACTGGAAATGGCATGGGAAACCCGTGGTAAGCCCGTCGGGGTGATGTTCCACAGCGATCAAGGCAGTCATTATACGAGCAGGCAGTTGCGGCAGTTACTGTGGCGATACCGGATCAGGCAGAGTATGAGTCGGCGTGGAAACTGCTGGGATAACAGCCCAATGGAGCGTTTCTTCAGGAGTCTGAAGAAGGAATGGGTGCCGGCGGCGGGCTATGTAAGCTTCAGCGATGCAGCTCACGCAATAACGGACTATATCGTTGGATATTACAGCGCACTAAGACCGCACGAATATAATAGTGGGTTACCACCAAACGAATCAGAAAACCGATACTGGAAAAACTCTAACGCGGTGGCCAGTTTTTGTTGACCACTACATTCCTGATGGCGGCTAGACGAGGGCGAATCGATCGGCGATTGCCCATTGATAAACCGATGATGTCTCGCCAGCAGGCTGGGACATGTGTCGTATTTCATGATGGATGGGGGACCGTAACGGGGCATTACGATCTCGGCACGCTTGATTTACCGCAGGATATTGCCCGTCTCCTGGCGGATGCCTTCCGCCAGCATCATGCCGCGTTGTCGCATAACTCTCAGCGCCATTGCTGGATTGCATTGCGGGGGTTTGCCCGCTTTGCGGCGGAAGACAGGCAAGTGTTGTCCGTGAATGATCTGAGTTCAGGCATGGTAGGGCGTTATATCGCGTGGTTGGAGCGGCAGAGCACAGGTACGACAAAGCAGCCCTGGTCTAAAGGCACGCGAGCGAATGTGTTGATGCAACTGCGCCAAATGATCGACTGGACGAAACGCCGTCATCCATCGCGACTGCCGGCCCGGATAGATTTTCCCGGGCGCATTTGGCCAAATCGGAATGCATCACCCCGCCCGCAATTGAGCAGCGATGAACTCAATATTATTTTGCGTGCCTGCAATGAGGATATTGACGAAGCCTGGGCCCGTTTCGAAACGGGAAGGCGCATTCTCTCTTCGTCTGGTAATCCGGAGGGGATTAAACTTGAGCTTTGTCGTTGTGTTCGTGCGCTGGCCCAATTGGAGCAAGGCGTTCATGGTTAGGAGATTGGATCGTGTCTTTTGAGAGCGACTGACCATAAATGGCCGCGCGCTGTATCCGCTGATGGTGCGACATTGTTATGGTTTATGTGTATAAATGGCTGTTTTTATGTATTTTTCATCTAAAACCTGTTTTTCAGGCGCACTGATCCAGGAGCGGTGCCTGAAGCCATCGTTTTTTCGCCATCCGATGTAGCCTGTCAGAGAGCAGTTTGGTGGCGTGTTCACCCGCCACGGCATCTGCAAAACGCAACCGGCCCTTGCACAGGATGCACTGGTACGGATCAGTGCCCAGGGAGCCCTTCATCAGCACCGCGAACCCGGGACGTTTTGGCTTTTCCCGTACCGTCATCTCCAGCGCTTCGTAGACCTTCGGCAGTAGCGAGCCCCGCTTGCGGTTGGCCAGAAAACCGTAATAGCGCACCATCTTAAAATGTCGCGCAGGAATATGGCTAACGTACCGCTGCAGCATCTCCTCCTGACTGATTTTCTGGCGTTTGTGTTGCTGCGTGCGGTGGTCGTAATACTGATGCACCACAGCCCCGCCGCGATAGTGGCGCAGCTGCGAAGCGGCCACCGGCGGGCGCTTCAGATAACGGCCCAGGTATTTCACGCTACGCCAGGCACCGCGGGTCTTTTTGGCAAAATGCACTTTCCAGTGCGCGGCGATATTGGGCATGCAGATAACGGTGCCACCGATCTTCATTACGGATATGACCGAGGCCCGGCAGGCCACCGGGGTTGATTTGCGAGTAGTTGTCGCGCAGCAGGTAAACCACGGCGTTACGCCAGATAGCTTCCACCTTTTTCTTTTTAAAGAACAGCTGCCGCCAGGTGACGTGTTTGATGTCGAGGCCGCCGCGGGTGACGGAGACGTGGATATGCGGGTGCTGATTGAGCTGCCGGCCGTAGGTATGGAGCGCACAGAAGATACCGACTTCATGCTGGAACAGCAGCTTTGCCGGTCGGGGAATACACATGGTGCAGAGTCTACAGGGGGGCAGGGGACAGGAAAAGGGCGTTGGTGCCAGCCGGCTCACGTCGCAGGCGTGCTCATTTTATGTCGGTGTCAGGGGATGCGCCACCGTACGAGCCGCCGGGCCGTCAGGCGGCACCGTGTTGATGTGAGGCTGGGGCTTAAAGACGGTTGAGGCAACAACGCTGCCGTGCTCGCACCGCTGGGGCGCTACGTTCTTTCGTATGGGTTAAATGACGCTGCAGCTATAGTATTAATTTAAATAAGAAAAATCCTATCAAATAATTTTATTTAAAATAGTTGACCATGGTAATTAGTTGGGGTTAGATTATAATCTGACTACAATCAGGGTAACATTAAGATGGCTGTGGTTTTATATTTCTTGGCGTTAAATGTTTTTTCGTGTAATGATCTCCCATTCATCATTTTATGAGTTTTTGGGGTGGATGAAAATTACAACCATGTATTACGACGAGGCCAGCTCATCCTGATCATTGCTGGAGTGAAGGGCTTATGTTTTGTTAATTTTAAATACCTCAGCTATAGCTATTAACTCATAGGGTAATAATGCGAATGATTGAGTGTTGACGCACAATGTTGTCTTGTCAGGTGGAAAGATATTTTTATTGGTTACGAGTGAAATGAGAGTGAGCGTAATGGCTGGGTGGGTTTGAAATCTCAATTATAGATGAAGTAAAGAGTTTATTACTTAAAAATCACTTTGCAAGCCAAATGGTAACTGTTGGTTTAGTGTGATTGGCATCTTTTAAATGCACTTTGTTTTTTTACTTATGATATGTGGGGTGTTGCTGATGATTGCTAATGAGGGTGAATGTGTTTTTTATAAAATGATGGCTATCAAATTGGTTTTGAAATGTGTCCTTTTGTCATTGGATGCTCAACAAAGAGATCTCGTTGCTCGGCTTGTAAATAATAAATTGGAATATCTGTCTGACATTGAACCGTCATACATAGTGGGTGTTAATAAAATTAAAATAATATCACATGATATTTTGAAGGTAAGCCCTGACGGCAAGCAATAGTTTTTAATTAAGTTTGATGAGGGTTGTGTTGCGTTTTCAAATTCAATTTGAGTCGAGGTGGCTAAGTTAAGGTTATTGCATTTGAATTGATGGTGGTGTATTTATTACTCGATGGGTTTTTCTTGGAGATAGGAATGAGAAACGAAAGAAAATATCTGACTGCAAGTGAAATTGAACGCATTCTTAGCGTTGTCAGTCAGGCGCCTAATGCGGCTCGAAATTGTTGTCTGATTTACATGTGTTATATCCACGGTTTTCGCGTTAGTGAGATTTGTCGCCTCACTTGCCAGGACATTGATATGGATGAGGGGGTCATCAACGTGCGGCGATTGAAAAATGGCTTGTCGACAGTGCACCCTCTGGAAGTGCGAGAAAAAGACATTCTTGCCCGGTGGTTGACCGAGCGTATCACTTGGTCGGATGGCGATAGCCCTTGGGTTTTTCTCTCTCAAAAAGGGGGACCACTTTCACGGCAGCAGTTCTATGTACTTCTGAGGAAATACGGTGAAAAAGCGGGCATTGGCGTACATCCACATCCCCATATGTTGCGGCATTCCTGTGGTTACCTGTTGGCTGATTTAGGCACGGATACGCGATTAATACAAGATTATCTGGGGCATCGAAATATTCGACATACGGTGCTTTATACGGCCAGTAACGCTGCCCGATTTGCCAGAATATGGAAGAAAGAAAACGAAATAAATGAAGCACTTTGGACCAAACTGTAATTATTATTACCCACAAGAATTGTCTTGTCAAACCTGGCAGGGATGCCTTGCACTCACATCACCTAACTCACTGATTTATCATAGTTCTCTATTTTAATTTCCTTCCACGCCATACACACCCTCAGTACTCCAACCTTATTTGCAACAAAACCAGATCGGTAAAATAACCATATTGCAACAGTCAATCTTTCTAATGTTGCATGTCTAAGTTCCCGCGGCTCGGTGAATTAAACTTCAAACAGTTAAAACTTCAGTTAGTTACTCTGAATGAAACAGTTTGGTCCAAAGTGTCCGGTTTTTGGCTTTTCGCAGCCGTCCTTCACCAAACTTTTTTATTATCACGTCTTCCGATACTGATAGTTGAGATTAATGATGCGGCGCGTCATTGATTCCTTCGTGTTGTGGCGGGAAAGGCTGTGGAGTACCAATTTCCTATTGTTTGGAGTTTAACTAATGAAAAAAACTTTTCTTGCAGTGATGATGGCTGGCTCGACGCTGATGGCAATCAATGCAGCTCATGCCGCTGACGGTACCGTAAGATTTACCGGGAATATTATTGCTGATGCGTGCACTGTTGATACTGCATCCAAAGATCAAACGGTCGTTCTTGGCGATGTGGCAACGACTAGTTTTGCTGCTGCCGGTGACAAAAGCTCTCCGACCCGTTTCCAGATCAAACTGACCGATTGCCCGGATAACGTGGACCATGTACTGGTCAAGTTTGACGGTACTTCCGACACGGTTAACTCCGATTTGCTGAAACTGGATGCGGGCCAGACGGCAACCAATGTGGGTATCGAAATTGCTGATAGTACCGCAACAGCTATTCCTTTACATACCGCATCTCCAAGCTATCCGGTTACTGATGGTACAGCAACTCTCGACTTTGTCGGTCGCTATGTATCAACTGCAGCAGCCGTTGGTGCGGGTACTGCCAATGGTACCTCCCAGTTCACCATTAACTACCAATAATCTTTCTCGATAGATATGTGCCACTCCATAAAACTTCGGGTGGTGGCGTGTTGAGCATATCCTGAACCCCCGGCCAGCAGACGGAAATATACCGTTTGCTGGTTGTTATCTTAATCGGGTGGAACAAAAAACGGGCTGGTTAACGAGTGTGTCCAATGAATAAAAAACAGATGATTTTTCGCTGGCTGTGCGGTGCGATCTTTTTATGGGGGGGGGTAACCCAGGCAGGGATCATTGTGGGGGGGACCCGGGTGGTGTATGACGGCGGAAAACGTGAGGCTTCCCTCTCGGTCAACAACCCAGATAAACACCCTTATCTCATTCAGGCCTGGTCTGATGCTGATGGCGCGACCGGTGAGAAAAAAGGTGGTGACAAGCCACCCTTCGTCGTGACACCGCCACTGTTCCGGCTCGATCCTGGCAGCGAAAACATGGTGCGTATCATTCGTACCGGCGGCGTGCTGCCAGAAGACCGCGAATCAGTCTACTGGATGAACGTCAAATCCATTCCGGCTTCCGCCAAAAGTGACCGCAATGTGTTGCAGATCTCGGTAAAGACCCGCATCAAGCTGTTTTATCGTCCGGCCGGCATCAAGGCCCCAACGGACGAAGACTATCGGCAACTGACTTTCCGGCGCGCCGGTAATCAACTCCAGGTCACCAACCCGACACCGTACTACATCACCTTCTATTCCCTGCGCATGGGGAGTGTCCCGGTCACCACCACCAACGTCATGGTGCCTCCTCGAGGTACGGCCACGTATCCGCTGCCGGCAGCTGCCAGAGCGGGACAGGTGAGCTGGCAGGCCATTAATGACTTCGGTGGCAACAACAAGACAGTGACCATCACGCTGCAGTAACAGCGTGGGCAAACAGGTAAACGGCAGTGGTGTCGTGCAAAGAGACAACTAAAGATTAAAAGGGCTTGGGGTGTCAATAATGATAACGAGCGCGAAACAACACGATATTCAACCCAATGGAAGACCGGCACTCAGGGTGTCCCGTCTGGCCATTGCGATGGCCTTGCTACTATCGGTCAACCCGCAAGGCTGGGCGGTTGACAGTTTCAACCCGAACGCACTGGAAATCGATAATCCATCGGCCACGCCCGTGGATTTGTCACAGTTCGCTGACAATGGCAGCCAGGCGCCCGGAACATACCGGGTCGATATCTACATGAATGGGGAACAGCAGGATACACGGGATGTCACCTTTGTTGCCGGCGACGACGGCAAGTTAAAACCACGCTTGACACCGGCCCAGCTGGAACAATGGGGAGTCATGCTGAACACGGCTCCTGCGTTGATGGGGCTCGCAAAAGACGCGGTCATCACCGACCTGTCGCGGTATGTCCCGCAGGCAGATGCGCAGTTCGACTTCTCGCATCAGGCGCTCAACATTTCAGTGCCTCAGGCGTCAATGAAGCCGTCGGCACAAGGAGCCGTCGACCCCAGATATTGGGACGAGGGCATTCCGGCCATGTTGTTGGATTACAGCTTTACCGGCGCCAATACCCGTCGGGACAGTGGGGATGGTCATAACGACAGCTATTTCCTGAATTTGCACAGTGGTGTCAACCTCGGGGGATGGCGCCTGCGCAACTACAGTACCTGGAACTACAGCAAGAGCGATCGGCAACTAGGTGAAGGTGAGAGCACAGCCCAGAGTAGCTGGGACAGTATCAATACCTTTATTCAGCATGATGTGGATGCTATCAAGGGGCAATTCACGGCCGGCGAGAGCTATACCCCATCAGATGTGTTCGACAGCATTCAGTTCCGTGGGGCTCAGCTGGCCTCGGACGATAACATGCTGCCGGACAGCTTGCGCGGCTTTGCCCCGACTGTCCGTGGCATCGCCAACAGCAATGCCCAGGTGACCATTCGGCAGAACGGCTCGGTGATTTATCAGACCTACGTCCCGCCGGGGGCGTTCACCATCAACGACCTTTATCCGACCTCATCCAGCGGTGACCTGCAGGTCACCATCCGCGAGGCCGGTGGGGCCGTACGCACCTTCGTGCAACCGTTCTCCAACGTACCAGGCATGCAACGTGAAGGGCGCATGAAATACGCGTTTACGGTGGGGAAATACCGCGCGCCGAATGCGTACGACGACGAGCCGTTGATGGGCCAGGCCACCTTGATGTACGGGTTGCCACATGACATGACCGTGTACGGCGGTTTCCAGACGGCCAACAACTACAGTGCACTGGCGCTGGGTATGGGGGTCGGATTGGGGGAAATGGGCTCTGTATCACTGGATGCCACTCAGGCCTACACCACCCTGGGTCCGGACAGCTACAACGAATCCAAGGAAGGTCAGTCCTACCGCTTCCAGTACTCGAAGGATATCCAGGCTACCGACTCGACGGTCACCCTGGCCGGTTACCGTTACTCCACCCGAGGCTTTTACTCGTTCAGCGAGGCGATGGATTACCGTGCATTTGATGAAGGTAATTATTTCAATATTCACAACAACAAACGCAGCAAGGTTCAGGTCAACCTGACACAAAACCTGATGGGCGGGCAGTGGGGGGCATTGTCCTTCTCCGGCTATCAACAGGATTACTGGAATGAGAGCGGTTACGAACGTAACGCCAGCGTCGGTTACAGCAACTCCTGGGATGGCATCAGTTGGACGCTGATGTACATCTATACCCGATATGCCAATACCAACACCAACAACAACCAGCAACTGGCGCTGAACATTAGCGTGCCGCTTAGCCGTTGGTTGCCGGGCAGCTATGCGACGGCCAGCACGACCAGCGACCTGCGCGGGCGTTCACACAACCAGATGGGAATCAGTGGAACTGCGCTTGACGGTGACAACCTGTCTTATAGCGTGGCGCAGGGGTACGGTAATCGCGGTGAGGGCTACAGCGGCCTGGCCAGTGCGGATTATCGGGGGACCTACGGCGAAGTCAACGCCGGTTACAACTACTTCGACGGTACCCATCAGGTCAACTATGGCATGCAGGGGTCAGTTATTGCCCATCCGTACGGTGTCACACTGGGACAAAGCCTCGGCGGAGACATGTCCTCGGTGGCGCTGGTGCGGGCGCCAGGGGCCAGTGGTACCCGGGTGCAAAATGGCACCGGTGTATATACCGACTGGCGTGGTTACACCATCGTGCCTTACCTGAGCACTTACCGGCGTACACGCGTCGCGCTCGACCCGGCAACGTTAGGAGATGACGTTGACATGAAGGAAAACGTGGCCTCGGTGGTGCCGACGGCGGGTGCGGTGGTGCTGGCTGACTTCAAAACTCACGTGGGTAACCGTGTGTTGATGACCCTGTTGCAAGGTGGCAAAGCGGTACCGTTCGGTGCCACGGTAGCGGTTGACGGCGACGACGACAATGCCGGCATCGTAGGGGAGGAGGGCCAGGTCTACCTGAGCGGCGTACCACAGAGTGGCACTGTGGTGGCGAAGTGGGGCAACGGGGGGGCGCAGCAGTGCCGGGCGAACTTTGCTCTGCCTACGGCAGTGAACACAAAATCGCGCGCCGTGGGCGTGCAGCAGACAACGGCGAACTGTGGATGATGAACATGAACAAAACAATCAACGATAAATGTACGACGCCGAGGATACAGGCATGGCTGCTGCGTGGCGCGGTGGGTGTATTGCTGATGATGGGGTATCAGAGTACATCTTGGGCTGCCGGCAGCTGCAGTAACACTGCAACTGCTTACACTCTGAATTTTGGAAATCTTATCATTCAAAGAGATGCTCAAGTAAATACTTATATGACCGATTACGTTAACGGAACAGGAGCGGCCGTATATAGAGGTTGCTCTGGGTTTAATTCCAATCAGAATCACGCTATAGGTGTTAAAAGCAGGCTTGGAAGCTTTGGTTCTGTTGACGGTCATAATGTTTTCAATAGTGACCTTTCTGGAGTCGGATTTATATTGGGTTCTTTTGGCTCTTTTGCTGGGCAACAAGGGTGCTCATGGAACCAGCGCACCGAAATAATACGAGCGGGACAAACTGACCAACCATCATGCATCATTTCTGGGGATGGTTTTAATCAAAATAACTCTTGGATTTTGCCTTATTTTAGATTGGTGAATACGGGGCCTCTGTCGGGAGGAACTTTGTCCCAAGTAATTGGCTATGTTTGGGGTGGTAGCGCCTCTGATGGATGGTTGCCCGAGGTACCAATTATGGCTACGGGAAGCATAACCATTGCAGCATGTTCGGTTGTTACACCGACAGTTAATGTACCTTTGGGCAGTTTCTTCGTGAATGATTTTACTGCAGTAGGGCATACCACCACTTCGCAACCCGTCCCCATTTCGCTGAACTGCAATGGCGGCGCGCGCATTAATGCCACCATCACCGCCGATGCAGAGACCTCTCAGCAAGGCACGCTAAAACTGACGGCCGGTGCTGGAATGGCAACCAACGTCGGCGTCCAGATACTGGATAAAAACGGCACGCCCGTAGCACTCAACCAGAAGTTTGTCGTCGATACTACTACAGCTGATGGATTATACGACTTTGGTTGGACCGCGCGCTATATCCAAACCGGAAGCTCGGTCACCACCGGGCCGGCAAACGCCTCCGCCACCATGGCGTTGACCTATGAATAATCACCTGCCACAGGCAGCGTCGTTGCCCTCCTGTGAGGCGGGGCGCGTGACCAGAGGAGTATGCAATGTTGTTTAGTCGAATTAACGTGTTGCTCTTTGCTTTGACTGCCACTGCGGGGGCTGTCATCAGCATGGGGTCTCAGGCCGCCGATGTGGATAATATTACCATGAACTTCACCGGCGAGATCCGCGCAAGTACGTGTGATGTGGGTACGTTGTCAAGCGACCAGACCGTCGTCTTGGGTGATATCAGTACGACACTGTTCAACACGCCTGGAGACATGTCGCCTGCCCGGCCGTTTTCGATCTCCCTTTCTTGTCCGGAAGGGGGCCCCGAGCAGGCAAGTGTAACTTTTAGCGGGCAGGCCAGCACGGATAGCACATTGTTGGCGCTGGATGATGATCCCGGCGGTGCTTCTGGTGTTGCTGTCCAAATTGCTGAAAGCGATGGTACCAAAGTGAGTCTGGGCACCAACTCAGCCACCAAGTCGCTGGTCTCGGGTGAAAATGTGCTCAATTTCACTGCCCGATACCAGTCTCTGGTTGAGCGTTCTGCAATAACCCCTGGAGTGGCGAATGCCACTTCCCAGTTCACGATTAACTACCCGTAGTTAACTGAACATGCCACTTCGGCATGGTTCTGAAGTGGCATATCCATTTATGAGAAAGGATGAAAACAAATCGATTTTTATTAAGGGCGTTGAAATATTTTTAACGGTATTAATGTGTAAATTACAAAATCACACGCCAGTGAAAGGTCAAATATGCACAACAAATTTACTCAGACAATGCTTTATTTATTACTTTTTATTTTATTACTCGCGGCCATGGATGTTGATGCATGGTTTTTAACTTGGGCGAGCATTTTTCTGCACCGTATTGTTGCGGCTTTACATTGGTGTGCAAGTCATGTGATGAATTCGCTCTTTGTTGCTGAGATGTAACGTATTATTCCCGAGACTTTTCTGGTGAATGATTAATCGTCTATCCAGAATGTTATGGCACTGAATTGTTAACTATGATCTATGCATGCTCCCATGAAAAAGATATCACGAGCTAATAATGCCATTGCGGTGCTGGCTGAAGACCCCTTGGTTCAGGTTGGGCTTAGTCATTTATTGACAGATCCGGCGCACTCCGTGGTGGCCATAACACTGGATGAGTTGCGGCCGATGTTTCTTAAAGCGGTACCGCCTTTTTCTGGCATCATTATAGTACCATCGTCATTGGAATTATTACGTTGGATTCCAGTTATAGTCCGTCATTGGTTCATCCATAAGGTCGTTCTTTGTCCAGAAAACAAACGAGAGGTATGCCACTCGTTGATTAGTACAAATCCTGCGTTGTTCATGAATACAACCGTGGTATCGATTGATACCGATGTTGAGTTACTTGCGTCAATATTGTTTTGGAAAATAAAAAATTATCCACCATCTGACGATGATGAAATCCAGGTACCAGATTTATCGGTTAGGCATAGCACTGAAGATCCACTTATAACACGGCTTCATCTGTTAACCAAAACGGAATGCAAGATTATGAAGTTACTATTAAACGAACTGCCTCCTGCAAAAGTTGCTCAAATAATGAAACGGGATGTTAAGACTATCAGCGCTCATAAACTGAATGCGATGAAGAAACTCCATGTGTCTGGGGTTGTCGGATTGCACTCATTGTTGGTTAATCCCTCATTCATGCGAGCATTGAATACTCTTTGTCTGGCAAAGGTTCTGGTATAATATGAAATTATACTGGAATTATTTATTGCCAACTCCCGCTATTATATTAGTTGTGGCATCTTGCAATGTCACTCGGGTCGGGGTGTTTATGCTTGCCAAGCGTATTGTGCCTGCGTGTCGTTTTGTTTGTGTGGATGGTAATATCAACTCGTTGTCAGAGGTTATATGTAAGCTCCGGCCTTCTCATGTTTTTCTGGTGCTGGATGATTGTTTTGATGTAATTGATTTTATTCGTGTTATTTCGGGGGCTAAGAAGGCATTGGTATCGAAATGGCATGTTTTTGTCTCCTGGTGTAATTCGGTGGGTTTGCCTGTTTTATGCGAAGGATTGAACGTTAATGTTATAGATATTCGCCAGTCTCTGACATCCTTGTCAAGGGATATGTTGAAGTCGTTTTCTATTTCTTCTTTTATCAGTGAGTCGCTGAAACCCTATTGCTCCCGGCCCCATCTGACCGTTCGGGAGCATGATACTTTATATTACCTGAGTATGGGGTTGACTCTGGAATGTGCAGCATCTCTGTTAGCGTGTAAAAAGAAAGTTGCACAAGTATACCGGGCTCGAGCCATGCGCAAATTACAGTTAAGAAATCAGTCCGAATTGGTTCAATGGTTACCGCTTTGGCGGGGCTGGTAGCGGTCCGTCTGACGTCATCGTGACTTTCAGGCATCACATGATAATGATTTTATGGAGAACAACATCGTGATTTGCAGTAAATATAAGCGTTACATCATTGCTGGGTTCCTGACGGGAATAACAATGATGCTGTTTGGTTGCTCTTCTGAACCTGCAGAAAAAGAAGCTAGCCGCCCATTGCAACCGACTTCAACTGTGGTATCTGCCTCTGCCACTCGGGCAAATCTCGCCTCGCCAGAAAATTCACGTCCCAATCCAGTAATTTTGTGCCAAAAAACACTGGATTCGTTGCAGGTGGTCAATCCGTCGGCCTGGAAAAGACACAAGGCTGAATTCGATACTCTCATCCGTTCGGCCTCCCAGTATGGCGCGGTGCGTGATGGTGTAAGCGATAAAACCAAAGACACGGTAGACGCTATGTACCAGTTCCGTACCAACAAAATTTGCAGTGATATTGAAAATGAAGTCATGGACGCTTTGATATCCCACGGTGAAAAGGCGGCGCGATGAAAAAACTCTGGGGAATTCTCTGGGTATATGGCCTCATCCTGTGCCTGCCTAACAGTGTGATGGCAGCGAAACCTATTGGGAGTAGCAAATCGACTCAACGGGATGTTCCTGCTCTGTTGGATTTCGCTCAACAGCAGGCGAGGACCTTGGACGAAACGCCAACTGCCTCACCTCGGGGTAAAAATCAGGTCAGTGCTGCACGCAATGTAGATAATCGCCGATTGCTGAAGACCATTCGGGATCAACAAGCCATCCTGAGTCGACAAGCCGAAACGATAACACAGCAGAAGGCTCAACTTGCCGCGTTATCCGAAAAGGCCGCTCAGTCGCAGTCACTACAGGCTCGGCTTTCTGATGTACAACAACAGAATGCGCGTGATCTCAATGTACAAGCCACGCTGCGGCAATCATTAGCCAAGGCTGGCGAAGAGGCGAGCTCAGGGATCGTCGCCAAGACCCTGCGATTAAAGAATGACATGCTGACAACACAATTGCAGGCCACGATGGCACAACTCAAAACGGCTCAGGCTCAACAACAAGCCGAACGGCTCAAACAACAGCAAAATCAGAGCGACATGGAAAGTCAGCGCGCTGAACAGGAGAAGCAGCGGCGTGATCTGCAAGCACAGCTGGCCCAGCTTCAGCACGATCGGCAACAAATGGAAACAAAGTTGACGGCAGACCTCACCGAACTGAAGTCCGCGCAGGAAAAACGCAATGCGGGTACAGAACAATTGCAGGCACAACTAAGTGACGCATTGTCGAAATTGCAGGAGAAACAGCAGGCATTACAAAAAGCACAAGCCGCGTTAGCTCAAAAATCAGGGGAGGAAAAACAGCAGCAAGCTGAACTGATGGCCATTCAGACTGAACAGAAGAAAACCGTTCAGGATTATGTGACCCAGTTAAAGGTGGCCGAGCAACTACGGGATGAGGCGCGTCAACAGCTACAGGCCAGTGCGCAACGAGAAACAGCATTGAAATCTGCACTAGCAACGCAACAGACCAGACCGATATTGAATACGGATGGTGAAAAACAGGCTTATGCCGCCGGCGTATCAATGGCACAGGATGCACTGGCGCTACTAAAAACACGGGCGGCGCAGGGATTGATGATGGACAAAAAAACGGTTTTAGCCGGTATACACGATGCGTTTTCCGGTCAGTTAGCCCTGGATGAATCTGCGCGCAACAAGGCACTGTATGACTCAGCCGTTACCGTTAGCCAACGTTTGGTCCAGCAGAAAAAAGCGGCCCAGGTTCAGGGCGATCGTTATCGAACTCAATTCGCTCAGCGAAAAGGCGTGCAGAAAGGCCAGGATGGGGTTTATCTGCGGGTGAACTATGTCGGTACCACACGTCTGGCTCCGACTGACACTGTTTCTGTGGTGGTTAAGGAGAGCCTGCCTGACGGAACGGTTACCAGTGATATGGAAAACTCCGGCAAGGTATTGACACTTCCTCTCAATCAATATCCGCCATTATTCCAGAATGCCTTGGGTCTCTTGGGTAATCACGGTGCGGTGACTCTGGTGGTGCCGCCGGAAAAAGCCTATGGGGATCGGGGCGTACCGCCCAATATCCCTCCAGGGGCCACCATGATTTATGACATTCGCGTTGTTGATGTAGAACCTGCGACTGCCTCATCACCAAATGACGCGGCCATGCTGCCGAATAAAAGAAAATAGTACGGAAAGCGAGTTCAGACCACGGGTGTTCGAAGCGGTCGGTATTTGATGATTTTTTTGTCTGCACCTTTGGTGCGGGTTAACAGGCACGCACCTTCTGGAATGCGTACAAGATGAGAGGTAAATAATGATGAGAAAGACAGTAGTGGTGTTGGCCATGATGATGGCTGGGGTCAGCAGCGGGGCTATGGCATCGGCCGATTCGGGGGCCTGGTATACCGGCCTGAAAGCCGGGTGGTCAGATTACTATAACGAAGATCTCGGTCATCACGTCAGTCAGAACAGCAATGCATCGACCCAATTGGGCGTTAAGGGCGATAACGGTGCCGGCGGCGTATTCCTGGGATATCAAGCGACAGATTGGCTTGCTCTGGAAGGCGGTTATGACTATTTGGGGAATATGCGCGTCAGCAGCAATAACAGCAGTGGCGCCAACATGGAAAACCAGGGTGTTCAGCTGGCTGTCAAGCTTGGCTTGCCGGTCACTGACAGGTGGGGGCTGTATACCCGAATGGGGATGATGGGCTGGCATGCCAGAACCAAAAATGCAGGCCAAGCAATGAATGACGAGGGTATCAGCCCGTTGGCAGCATTAGGTACGGAACTGTCACTGGGTGAGGACTGGTCCATGCGACTGGAATACCAGTATGTATCCAACATTGGGGAAGGGGGAGATACCGGTATCACCGTAGACAATGGCCAAGCAAGTCTGGGCATTATTTATCACTTCGCCCAGCCGGCATTACCTGTACTCCCGCCAGTGACGCCGGCACCGTTACCCAAAACCACGGCACAGACATTTAATCTGCGTTCTGATGTGTTGTTCTCGCATAATTCAGCCACGCTGATGCCTGCCGGCCATGATGCCGTAGTGCAACTTTATCAGGGACTACACCCGCAGAATGCGAAAAGCCTGCATATCACCGTAAAAGGGTACACCGATCGCATGGGCGCCACCGCGTATAACCAAGTTCTGTCAACCCGGCGAGCCCAGTCTGTCGCTGACGTTTTAGTCGAGCAGGGAATTCCGACAACGGCGATTACTGTTCAAGGGGAGGGGAGTGATGCACCGATCACCGGTAATACATGTGACACGATGAAAAGTCGTGATGCGCTGATTACTTGCCTTGCACCTGATCGACGCGTTGTGGTTGACGTCGTTGGTGAGAAATCAGAAGCCACTGTCAACGATCCGAATCCCCGAGCACTTGAAATGCATTTTTAAGCACTGACTGACGTTGTTCTGATGCTTGCAGGTACGGTCGACAACGTCATCAGATTCATCAATGCGTGGCCAAGTGAACGCTTGCGCCACGTTCACTTCAGTAAACGATATTAAAGATGAACATATTATTTAGAACAGCACGAGTTTCAGCCCTTTTAGGTATCGCCTTTTTTCAACTTCAGGCGGGGGCTGCAGAGGTACAAACCCACGTGACAAAGTACGAAACCATTCTCGGTGCCAATCGGATTATTTATAACCCATCCGATGATGGTGTTTCATTATCCGTGACTAACCCACAAGATTTTCCAGTGCTCATCCAATCAACAGTGCTCGACGAGGCGCATAACCCCGCTGATACTTATGTTGTCACGCCGCCAGTCTTCCGTCTTGACGGTAAGAGTATGAACAAGCTCAGTATCGTGTTGGCGGAGGATAACGGAGTCTCAGACAGGGAAAGTCTGAACTGGCTTTGCGTTAAATCCATTCCTCCCAAGAGGGATGATGTTTGGGCTAAAGAAGGAGATAACGAACAACCCCAAAAAAAAGCTGATGTCAATCTGCAACTGTCTTTGAACAACTGTATAAAACTGATTAAGCGGCCGTCGTCATTGAAAGGTTCGCTTGAACACGATGCTAATACCCTTACCTGGCAGCAGAGTGGCCACGAGTTAGTAGCAACAAACCCCAGTCCGTTCTACATGAGCCTGTCCACATTAAAGCTGGATGGAAAGATGGTCAGCAATAACAAATATATTGCCCCGTATTCCTCTTTAAAAGTCTCATTGCCTGCTGCCTTTGGCAAGGGGCGTAACGTTTCTTGGCAGGTTGTCAATGACTTTGGGGGTAACAGCCAAGTTTACACCAAGAGATTGAATTAAATCGTGCTCTGGCGCAAGGGTATTTTTCCTTACCTGTTTGTCGCGTACATTATGGTATCTAAGGGCAGTGTTGCCAAAGACTATCACTTTGATACGGATATGCTTGGGAAGGCTTATTCTGGAGTGGACCTGTCTGTGTTGAATAATGGTGGTCAACTTCCCGGTTTTTATTTTGTCAATGTAATGTTGAACGGCAATTTGGTTGACAGCAAAAAAATTAACTTTAAGACGGTAAAGGGTAAGAATAAACAGGGTGTATTGACACCCTGTTTGACGCTAGCGGAGTTGGCATCTTATGGGATAAAAACGGATGCGTATTTTTCGGTGCCTCAGAGCGATTTCGTATCTGATTGTGCTGATATGACTGCGATTGCGCAAAGTACGGTTGACTTTGATTTCAATGCTCAGACGCTTTCTATCACAGTGCCACCGGATGCAATATCTTCTACGCAGTCCGATATTGCGCCAGTATCTCAATGGGATGACGGTATTCCGGCGTTATTGATGAATTATTTGGCTACCGGTCAACGTATAGAAAGCAAGGGGACGGGCGAAAAGAGCCGTCAGGATGCTCTGTTTGTACAGATGACCCCGGGGGTGAACGTGGGGGGGTGGCGCGTGCGGAATATGAGTAACTGGCAGAAAAATGGCGGCAATGGTCAGTGGCAGAATGCCTATACCTACGCCAGCCATGGTATCAATGCTATCAAGAGTCGGATAACTGTCGGGGACAGCAGTACGCCATCAGATGTGTTTGACAGCCTGCCTTTTCGGGGGATTATGTTGGGCACGGACGAGAATATGGTTGCACTTTCGCAACGTGAGTTCTCACCCGTCATTCGTGGGGTTGCACGAACGCGTGCAGAGGTAGATATTAGTCAGAATGGTTATACGCTTTATCATACGGTGGTTCCGGCCGGTCCGTTTATTATCTCTAATATGCCAACGACCCCTTCTGAGGGTAACATCGATGTGACAGTAACCGAAAACGACGGTTCAAGGCATTCTTTCTCTGTGCCCTACATTACACCACCGGTAGCCTTGCATGCTGGTTATCTCAAGTATGGTTTAATCAGCGGCTGGTACCGTCCTTCAATAGCAGGGACAACCTTTGCGTTACAGCAAGCCACTGCACTCTATGGCCTGCCCAGGAATTTAACCATTTTTGGTGGTATCCAGTCAGCCCCTGGCTATGGGGCTGCGGCATTGGGGCTCGGGGTTCTGCTCGGACATTTTGGCTCTCTGTCGGTTGATGTCACGGGACAACAAGATACCCGAAATTCAGACGCTAGGCATGGTGGTGACGTCTGGCGCATCCGTTACCGTTGGTCCGTAGCCCAGGGCGTTTCATTTTGGTTGACGCAACGCCATTTATCGGCGAGGTATACAGGCATAACTGATATACCGACACAGTGTGACTCCATTAATTGTCAAAGAAAAACATCGTCGCTTCGTAATGAAAGTCAGGCGGGATTGTCATGGTCGCTCGGATCTTGGGGAGGCCTGAGTGTTAATGCCACTCGGCAGAATTATTACGCCAAGCCGGACAGTAATGTCAATGTAGGGGTAGGCTATGGCGTGACCCTTCCGGGAAATGTGTTTATGGGGCTCAACTTCTCCCGTCAGCGATATGAACGTGCTCACGGTGGAGCCTCTCAAGAAAATATATTCAATCTTACCCTTAGTATTCCGCTGAATTACTTTGGATCAGAAATGTATGCGAGTTACCAGATGACAAGCAGCCAAGATCGTAGCCAACAAATAGGCATTCAGGGCGCCACATCCGGACATCAGTTACGCTGGGGAGTGCATGCTGATTCCCGGTCAGTCAATAGCGGTGAGGGCGCGCAACAGCAAAGTGGAAGTGTTGATCTCAATTATAAAGGTACTTATGGCGAACTTGCCGGCAATGTCAGCCAGAGCCGAAGTATTCGGCAGTCCAGCGCGACGATATCGGGAGGGGTGCTTGTACATGATCATGGGCTGACATTGGGGCAGACTATGGATGACACGATAGCGTTACTGGCATTGCCGGGGGCCACTGGCGTGCCTGTCGGTAATCTTCCCGGTGAAAAAACGGACTATCGTGGGTACGCCATTGTTAATGGAGTTACTGCCTATCAGGGAAATACGCTCACTATTAATCCGTTGTCTCTACCTACAGATGTGTCTGTTGAACGAGCAGACTCATTGGTGGTACCGACCTACGGGGCAGTGGTACCCGTCAGGTTTAGTACGCATAAAGGTGCAAAAGTATTCTTCAAGTTGAAAAATGGAAATGGCCAGGACATTCCGTTTGGGGCGCTGGCTAGCCTGGAGGCAGACAAAACGAATACCGGAATTGTGGGGGAACGGGGGGGTATCTATATGACCGGCATTCCCGACCAGGGGCGGCTTAATATTGTTTGGGGGGATGGGGGAAAGTGCAGTGCGGATTTTAAATTAATTACCCATGGTGAGTTATCTAAAAAATTTAGGCATGTGGCACTGGTGTGTGAAATATGGCGTGCGGCACAATCCTAATTTCATATTTTAAGCAATAAATGTGATTAACTAATTGTGGTTTCTATATATAATTGGTGTGAGATCCATGGTATTAGTGTGGGTTTTTGGTGGTCATCATATATTAGTTAACTCTAACCAGAGGTATTTGTATGAAAAATATTCGTCGACTCGCTATTGTTGCTGCAATCATTTCCAGTGTTTCAGGTATGGCATATGCCGATGGAAGCGCTGCGTCGGCATCCGCGCAGGTGCAGGCTTCATTCTCACTGACGAATCCAGGTACGGTGAGTACAACATGGAACCCTGCCGGGGATATGTCTGTCAATTCAGCCTCTGGGACGGACATTGGCAGTTTGGATATTTCATTTTCGGGTGGCAATACGGTTGTCATCAAGGATGCTGCCGGCCCTGAAATGCAGGGGCTCTTTACCTGGAGAAATGATAGTGATACAGGGGTAAAGTTGTATGCGAAAGCATACTATCAGGGCAATGCGTTGGACATGAACACCGCGGGTGAAGCTACTATTAAAAACCTTGATGGGAAAAGCAATATTCGGGTGACTTTTAAAAAGCAGGCGGGTCTTCAACTTAAAGCTGGAAGCTATTCGGATTCATTGTTGGTTGATTTGTACACCATGTAAGTTTTATGTTCTATTCTTTTATAGTGGTTGTTTTTTATTGAGGAATTACCCTTCTTTGTCTATATGCGTAAAGTAAAAAGATGAAGTGATGTTAATTTATTTTTTAGCAAGGAAAATGAAAATGAAATTAAGAAAAATGTGTTTTATTTTGGGGGCGCTTGGATGTTTGAGTGCTGGTTCTGCTTTGGCTGATACGATGCTGGCATCTTCCACTGTGTCGGTTGATGCGGCTGTTCAAGATCCTGCATCATTGAGCTTAAGTTGGACGCCGTCTTTAGTTTCTTTGACACGTTCATCGGCCGTGGGTTCTGAAATTGGTACATTACTGATTAACACTACTGCTGCGGCTACGCAACAAAGTTATTTCCTTATTAAAGATGCTGCGTCTAATAATAAATCAGGTCTTGTCACATTTGCTAATGGTGACAAAAGTTTTGGCGCAAAGCTATATGTTGGCGGCTCGGTTTTGCCTGTTGATATCAATGGTAATTCCAGATTAACCACTATCGCACGCGACCAATCTGTTGTATTGAAAACTGCCGTTGCGCTAACATCATTACCAGCGGGTAAATATTCTGGGGTTATTCAGGTAGAGTCTTATGTGATTTAATTTTTAGTTCCCGGGCACCCGTGATAGAGGTGTTCGGGAATATTTACTGGAGAGTAAAGTGGCAATGTTATTTTTTTCTGTTATATTGTTCGTTTTTTCAATTTTTGCTTTCTATATGCATTTAAAAAAAATGGTTGTAAGTGAGTTGGGAAAATGAGAGTGACAGAGTGGAAAGTTAGATGGGGCTACCTTCTGCCTCTTGTCGAATCCGTATTATATACATGCAGTTCTCTAACAAAATGGCTGTTTCAGTACGCTTTACCGAGTGCTATTGCCTATTATTCATTAGGTGAATGGTTCAATAAGTTATTAATTAGATAAACTGGACTGGATGGCGTTATGAAAAATAATTTTCCTGCTCACCTCTCACGCAGGGCGATCCTGAAACGAACGCTTGTTGTTTCTGCCCTTTCGGTCACAGGGATAGCAGCTTTATCTGTGCCCTCCATTTCTTTTGCAGTAACACTTAGCAAAGAAGAACGTGATGGCATGACACCGGATGCTGTTATTGAACATTTTAAACAGGGTAATTTGCGCTTTAGGGAAAATCGGCCAGCTAAACACGATTATCTGGAGCAGAAACGTAGCAGCGTTGCAGGCCAGTATCCGGCTGCTGTAATCCTTAGCTGTATTGATTCACGTGTCCCGGCAGAAATTGTACTGGATGCGGGGATCGGTGAAACGTTTAATGCCCGTGTTGCAGGGAATATCAGCAATCGCGATATGCTGGGCAGCATGGAGTTTGCCTGTGCCGTTGCTGGCGCAAAAGTTGTGTTGGTTATGGGACATACCCGGTGCGGTGCTGTTCGTGGTGCTATTGATAATGCTGAATTAGGACATCTGACGGGATTGCTGGCAGAAATCAAGCCTGCGATTGAAAAAACAGCGTACAGCGGGGAGCGTAAAGGGGGGAATTATGATTTTGTTGATGCTGTCGCCCGAAAAAATGTCGAGTTGACCATCGAAAATATCCGCAAAAATAGCCCGGTGCTGAAACAACTGGAAGGCCAGAAGAAAGTCAAAATCGTCGGCAGCATGTACAACCTTGTTGGCGGAGTGGTTGATTTTTTCGAAGTATAATGTCCGTACGAAGTAGGCTACGGCTCGGCGTTACCACGGAAAACATCTATCTGCGTAAAGGTATTCCCTTATGGCGAGTAGTTGATAGAGTGCTGATTAGGGCGGTTGATGTTATCGCTCTTAAAGAATAGCTTTACACTCCGTTAACGGGAGTTGATTGAGGGGATATCAACAAAACATAGCGCTAAAGCCCCAGGGTTTACTGTCAAGGAAATCAATCATTACAAGCAAATTATTTAACGAAAGCAGGCTGTCACCGGGATGTTGAGTTTTCCTCCGCACTGACACTGCTCAGATTAATGTGCGCTGTTCGGGGCATTTTCCCAACGTGGGTACGCATTATATTAATAAATCACCATAAGGACAAACACGCAGTGAAACTGAATAATCTTGCTCTGGTTATTATGTTGGTTTCGGGGGGCATGGCAATTGCAGCTGCTGATGAGCAATCTGCAGATGTACCGATAACTGCAGCGTCCGTCACCGTACCAAACCCCGTAGCTACTCCCTCGCGGATCCAGCAGGCTTCATTAATAGAAACACGTCAGACAAGCCGTTCCCCTGTAGCCCCAGACCCAAACACGAAAGGTGCGGAGAATAAAGATGAAGGGGCTAAGGCAAAATATGTTCTCATGCAGGCATCCTCTGTTCACCCTTCGCCTCCGACCGTGGCGGCTCAAATTCAGACACAGCGATTTACTCCGGAGCAGGAGGCCCGTATAGGCGAAGTGACACGGGAATACCTGCTGGCGCATCCTGATCTTCTGGTGGCGGTCAGCCGTAAACTGGAGGCTCAGCTACAAGCGCAGCAACTCGATGCCATGACGCAGGCGGTTCTTCGTCATCAGGAAGCTCTACTTAATGATAAGTCCACGCCGTCATATGGTCCGGATGATGCGAAGGTGGCCTTTGTGGAATTCTTTGATTACCAGTGCTCTGTCTGCGCCCGTCAAGCGCCAGTCATTAGGTCTCTGATGAAGGCGAACCCGCAGGTGCGTTATATGTTTAAGGAGTGGCCGATCTTTGCTCAACGCTGGGAACCTTCACTGATGGCAGCAAAGACAGGGCTTCAGGTCTGGGAGCAGAAGGGAGGGAATGCGTATCTGGATTACCACAACGCACTTTATGCGACCGGTCACGATGAAGGTAAGCTGACACAAAAGGATATTGAAAAAGCTGCCGCACTGGCTGGAAAGCTGAGGGGAAATAATGACGGAATGCTTGAGGTGCTGTCACGAACGGATGCGCTGGCACAGAGCCTGGGGTTACGTGGCACGCCTGGTATGATAGTGATGCCGTTGAATGGTGCCACAGCAGATAGCGTGACGGTTATCCCGGGGGGCGCGGACCTGAGTACGCTGCAGGCTGCAATTGATAAAGCCGGTTCGGGAAATCCCCCTTCTATACCTAGAAGATCAGGAGCAGTGAAAAAATGAAGTGAGCATTATTAATAACAGATAAGCATTTCCCACAAGCTATTTCATACAAGAGTGAAACCTCATGATTAATCAACTTAACCTGGAAAATATTATCGCCGAAGCTGATTTGGATGCTATCGCGATGACACTCTACAATAAATATTTCGGAAGTCGGGGGAGTGTTGAGCAGCAACCCCGGTTGCCCGATAATGCAACTGCTAACGAACTCCGTATTTATGACGATGCCATGTGGTATTGGAATGCAGAGAAAAGTTCCTACTCAATTGATTACATAGATGCAACTGGTGTGAATCAAACTCTGTACGGATACTTTCTAAAAAACGGGAGAAGCAAAAAAACAGCCATGATTGTTCATGGCTGGACTGCTTTTGCTGCAGAGATGGGAGGCTGGGCGAAAATTTATTTTGACTTGGGTTATAACATTTTCACTCCTGACCTCCGGGGGCATGGACGTTCCACTGAGGATACCATTAATTTTGGGGCACTGGATTCATCCGATCTGGTGAAATGGGTTGAGGTATGCTGCGAGAAAGAACCGGAAACTGAAGAATTTTCATTGTTTGGTATATCTATGGGGGCTTTGACAACACTCGGAGCAATAGGAAAGTTTCCCGAGAACCGGAAAATTATGCTGTCTTCACTATTTGTTGACTCTGCTTTTGATGATGCCCAGACATTACTCACTTTGGAGCTTTTTCAGGATCCTGCTGTTCAGGGGCTAGATATTGTACAAATGCTTATCATCAAGCAGAAGGTAGATGAATTGTTTAAACGGTACCAGGGTGCTTGCTTTAGTGATCTGCTTACGTCTTCTGATGTTAAAAAACTAAGTCTTCCAGTGTTAATTATTCATGGCACTGAGGATGCATTGGACACCCTGAAGGTACCGTATAACATATTTTCGGATGTTATGACAAACCAGAAACAATATCTGCTGATTGAGGGGGCTGGCCATGCCGGATGTTTCGGCATGGATTATGCGGGTTATAAAGATACTGCCATTAATTTCCTTGGCCGTCGGGAGCTTTCCCCCCTTATTTCTGGATATAACTTACCTCATCTTTATATTGTTAAAAACTCAGAGGATATTGGTGATGTTCATCTGCCAGTAATGGATTCTGTTGATGGAGATTTATCAAGGGAGATCAATATACGTGATATTGATTTTTCAAATGCTGGGTTATACATGGCTGAAGCCATGGTGGTTAACAGCAGAGGAGTTAGCTCAAAAAAGACACTGGAAGTTATGTATTTTAATGGTGGCGTGGATAAATTGACTGCAATACCTTATGCAATAGGTCAGCCATATGTGTATGTGTTGTATCCTTATTTAAAAGAGGATATTTCCATTGCCTTGCTTGGTATATATCAGAACGATGGCAGCTACCATGGCAGAGGAACCCCTGATGTGAATGATAATTTTGCATTTTTTAATGTATCCGATGGGGTTGTTAATTCAGAAAGTGCTCGCGTTGAGGTAACTGTTGTGTCGAAATTATCAGGAACTGATGTCGTTAGTGTCGACATCCTGAGCGTTAAGTGAAGTTTTATTTCAATTTTAAATTGATTAAGTAAGATAGCAATTAATATCGCAATAACGGGCGTCCGATTTTATGTTTACATATTACATATTACATTTACTCTGGCGTTATAATAAATAAAATATTGGATGAGCAGCAGGTTCCATAATTGCAGATCTGGTGGTGAATGGCTTGTTGTTAAAATAACTTAAGCAGGGGGGTGAAACACCTGATAAGAACCTAGTCCGATATCCCTATCTGTCAGGCTTGACTTACTCCATCTTCGCCCGATTTCAATAGTTTATTTCCCCCGCGTACCACCTCGTAATTGCCGTCACCGCTGCTTGCTTCAACAGACTGGGTAGTATAATAATTAAAGACGATGAAATCTGGGCGACCCTGTTTCAATATCTCAGCGTCGCCGGGCAGTATTTAAGGGGTATACCATTTTTCTTCCATGTAACACCAGGCAAGAGTGTTGTATTCCAATGCTTAATGGTCATCAGGAATGGCTTGACGGCCTAATTCGAGCAGCAAAGAAATAATTAACTGTTCCGTTTTTCACAAACAGACTGGATAACCTGGGCGCGAACTAACTCTTTATCAGACATAGTCACCAACATTTTTGGGATCCCTGAAGTCACAAAAGCTTAATGACCCACGTATCGCTGCCTGTGATGTGGTAGAATTCCCCTTCTGGGTGGGTTGTAATACATTGAAAATGTTAAAAAAGTACAGATAATGCGCATTATGTTAAATTGCATCAATGGATACGCACCAGGCTATTTCTTTAGACTCTATCTCTCCTCACCTTCAGTCTTTGCCTGCTTCTTTCGCAGAATTTGCTGAGGTTTCATACCTTGGCTATTGTTCTGGTTTTAACATTTTTAACTTCAATCATTGATCGCCGTGCCTTGATGAAAACGCATCTGCCATCGAACGCCATTCTCTTCTGAGTTTAACAACGAGATCGACGGTCGCAATATACAACCGGCATCACCGCCATCAGCAATGCGGTGAAAACGTCGGTATGTAATGGCACCGAAACCTTCGGCATTGCAGCTAAACACAGGCTGCTCGGAGAATCCTTCCAATGTCAGGGCGATTCAAATCCCGCGTTACCTTGCCAGCTTCACCGCGCGGGATTTACAGAGATACCAAGTTACCCCGGCCGCTCTATTCATTTGTGCCCGACAACCATGCCCGGGCCTGCAGGTCGGCTAGGCAATATAACGCTGATTGAGCAAACGGCGACTTTCGTCAATATTCAGCAGGTGATGGTTGGTAAGCAAGGTTTGTTGTTCACGGGCAACCTGTACCATTAGGGCCGCGACCTCACGTGATAATTGGGCCAGACCGTCAAATTTTGCTTCTTCATCCAATATACGTCTTGAGCCGTCAGGCACTTCAAGCGTTCGGGCATATGCCGGGTTCGCGACAAGGAAGGCCAAGAAACGTTGTGTTTCGGCCAATATCGCCAGTTCATAAACGGCACCATGGAGAAGCTGTGCTGTATCCGCATGATAAATCAGTGAGGCGATATCAAAACTACTGAGATTGCAGTTGCGTCCCTCTTCAATGGCGTCTGCTTTGAGATTTTTGCACAGGCGGATCGCTTTGCGCAGGCTGCCGAGGGTGGTTTCACAGCGATTGCGGATCCGCTCAATGTGCAGGAAAGGATAATTATCTAGCGTGATGGGAATACTGGTATCGAGGATGGCCACGCCACGATGGTACTCGGCCCCCGTTTGCTGATAGTCCGCCGTGTCGAACCAGTGGGAAGGCACCACATCGACCTCGCGGGCGAGTGATCCCCCCCTTAGCCGCAAGGATTTTCGCCCGCTTGAATCGATTTCGACAGCGGGGAAAGCTTTACGCAGGGCTGTTATGCATTGGTGTCTCAGCGATTGTAACCGACTGACAGCGGTATCTGTCGTTGGGTAACGGTATTCCCCCCGGCGGGCCCGAACCCCCGTCGTGTCATAGGTTAAAAATCCCAGGTCGAGAGTCAATATATCGACATCACTGACGCCTTTGATATGAACATTGAGGGGGACTGACCCTTGCAAACGAAACTCTGTTACCCTGCTTTCCTCCAATAAGCGACCATAAAGTTGGTTCTGGATCCTTTCTGCTGTCACCACGCTGATACGGGTGTAATCAGGATCAACTTCCTGCATTGCCCCCAAGGCATAGCGAGTAAAGGGTTTGCTGGTTTCCCGTTTTTCCCACTGTTCTTGTTGCCGGTTCTTGGCAAGAAAAACGTCCCTGTCTGCGCTGTCAAAAGTCAGTACCTTTTCGTTCCCCCGTCGCCGTTGTCGCAGCCGTGCCAGACTATTATCAATGCTCATTACGCTGCCTTCTTTTCAAGAGTAAAGGCCCCAAAGGTATTGCGTCCCCGACCGGTAAAATAGCTCGCCTCGCCCGTTTGCACCTGTTTGTCGATCATTAAGTCGGTAAACCATACGGTCGCGCTGGAGCCCGCGTAGCATTGCTCCCTGCCAAACCGGTAAAAAGGAAACACCGATGACAATGGCCGATTTTCGCCGAATGGCGGCAAAAATGGATCAGCATATGCAGAAGTTGGACGAGCAAGGCGTCACGGAGCCGCACCAGGTTATCAACCACATGATGGACCTGCACAACGAACGCAAACCCGATATCGCTACGAAGCTCGACCGCAACCCATTGCGCTGACAGCAAGTGCGCTGAGTTGTAGACTGACCCCTTTAATGCCCTACTGTTTCTGACGATGCCATTGTTGGACCGGTTTTTTATTTATCGTGTTCTACCAGAGTGGCCAATGGTTCCGCTGACCGGTAATTTCGCAACGTTCGCACGCTTAACGCCACGAACAGCCCGATCAGTGCGGCAAACGCCCCGAACGACAGCACGCTAATTAACGGCGTAAACACCCGCCCCAGTACGCCAAGTCCTAACGCTCCTATGGAGTCGCCGGTCACGTCCTGCGCGGTACCGAGGCTATTCACCCGCCCTAGCAGATGATCCGGCGTGTTGCTCTGGATCAGCATGAACTGCAGAAGTGAGGCGATAGCGTTGGCGTAGCCGTAGCACACCATCGCCAGCAGCGCCGGCGCCAGGTGGCTGAACAGCCCCAGTGACGCGATGGCGGTGAACGCGACGATAGCGGCAACCAGGATCAGCACGCCGGGTCGAGAGAAACGTCCCACCCAGCCGCTGGTCAGCGCGCCCAGCATCGCCCCCAGCGGCACCGCGGAATACATCAGGCCAATAGAGGACGCGCCTACGTGGTAAGCATCCTGCGCCAGCGCCGGGAACAGTACCCTGACGGCACCGACGATGCTCATCAGCATCCCCAGCAACACCACCGAGCCGACCACCTTATTGCGCCATACAAACTGGAAGCCGCTGGCGAGTGCACTCAGCGGATGTTCCGGTTCTTGCTGCTGTGGCAACAGCGTCGGCAAGCGCACCAGCGGGACCAGGGTGCCCAGCGTCCCTGCCGCCGCGACGGCGAAGGCGAAACCGACACCCCCGAACACGATGATAATCCCGCCCAGCGCCGGCGCGAGGATCGCGCCGATGCGCACCGTCACCATGCTCAAGGCCCCCGCCGCCGCCAGGTTTTCACGCCCGACCAACAGCGGGATCACGGCCATCAGCGCCGTCATGCCCAGCGCGCCGAAGAAGCCGTCCCAGGCTGCCAGCAGGTAGAGCGCCCACAGCGACGGGGCCGGGGCGAAGGCGTTCAGACTCAGGGCGACAAAGCCCAGCCCACAGGTGCCGCGCGCAAACAGGATCAGCTTGCGGCGATCGTAGCGATCGGCAAGCACCCCGCCCAGCATCAGGCCGATAAACATGCCCACCCCGTCCAGCGCTACCGCCACGCCCACCTGCAAGGTGGAGCCGGTCATCGCCTGGATCTGAATCGGCACCCCCACCGCCAACATGCCGAGGGAAATCACCGACAGCATGCGGGCGCAGAAAATCGCGCGGAAATGTGCATTGCTTCTCAGCAAACTGAAATCAAGAAAAAAAGAAGGTCTGGCCATAGTGTCCTGCATGTCATGTTTTAGTGCGGGCCGGGACGCACGCTTCCCGGCCCGGTTGCGTTATACCAACCCGTATTGCCGCGTCAGCAGAGAATGCAACAGCGGCCCAAGCGTCTCCAGCGAGGCCGGCGACAGAATGTCCGCGTGTTCGCAGCGCTGATGATGGCAGATCAGCCCATCCAGATACGGCGCCCATACGGCGTTGATGTCCATCTCCGGCGGCAGCGTCTGGTCGGCGACAAACAGCGTCGCCGTGCCGTGAAAACGCCGGCTGCGTGCTTGAGACAGAATGCGCACCGCATCGCGGTAGTTGGCGACGATGCTGTCGAACATCGCCGCCTTCTCCGCCATCAGCGCCGGATCGCCATGATCTTCCGCCATAAACTCGGCCTGTTCCTGCGCCACCTCTTTCTGCGCATCTTCCTCGCTGGGGCCGGTCCAATCCTGTCCTTCCGGCGGATAGGTATCCAGCATGCCGAGGAATGCCACCTCTTCGCCCTGCTGCTGCAGGCGCGCGGCCATCGAGTGCGCCAGCGTGCCGCCGAGCGAATAGCCGAGCAGGTAGTAAGGCCCCTGCGGCTGCAGGCGGCGCAGATGGGCGAGATGACGATCGACCATCTGCTCAATATCCTCGCAGGTGGCGATAGCGCCATCCGGCCTTGGCGACTGCAGACCGATGATCGGGTAGTTCCCCGGCAGATAACGGCTCAGCCCCGAGTACTGCCAGGCGAAACCGGAAGCCGGATGCAGGCAGAACAGCGCCGGGCCTTGACCGGCCCGCAGCTGCAGGCATTCGCCGACGCCACGGCTCTCGGCCGAGTTGGCGGCCTGCGCGTCATCGAGCAGGTGCGCCATCTTCTCCAGGCTGCGGGCGAACATGATCTGCCCGACGCTCAACGGCCGCGGGACGCGCCGGCGCAGCTCTGCCGCCAGACGCATCGCCAGCAGCGAATGGCCGCCCAGCGCGAAGAAGTCGTCGTCGGTATACACCGTCTCGCGCCCCAGCAGTTCCCCGAACAGCGCCGCCAGCAGGCGCTCGCTGTCGCTCTGCGGCGCACGCCCGGCTTGCAGGGCCAGCTGCGGCCGTGGCAACGCTTTGCGATCCAGTTTGCCGCTGGCGCTGAGCGGGAAGCTGTCGGTCATGACATAGCTGACCGGCATCATGTGCGCCGGCAAGCGCTGCTCCAGCGCCTGATGCAGCACGCCGGTATCCAGCGTCACGCCCGGCTGGGCGATCAGCCAGGCGACCAACTGCCGCATATCGGCGCCGCCTAGTCCCGTCGCGCCCTCGCCCAGTTCGATGGCGTGCACCGCCGCTTGCGCTACCTCCGGCTGCGCCAGCAGCGCCTGTTCGATTTCACCCAGCTCGATACGCTGGCCACGGATCTTCAGCTGCTCGTCGCTGCGTCCCAAATACTCGACGCTGCCGTCTTCCAGCCAGCGGGCGATATCGCCGGTGCGATACATGCGCGCACCGTTGCCGGCGGGATCGGCGACAAACCGCTGCGCCGTCAACCCCGGTCGATGCAGATAGCCATCGGCCAGCTGAATGCCGCGCAGGTAGAGATCGCCGGCGCAGCCGACGGGAACCGGCCGCAGCATGGCGTCGAGAATGCTCAGTTGGGTGTTCCAGACCGGTTTGCCGATCGGCACGCCGGCGCCGTTCACCGCCGCCAATGCCGCGCCGGACGCCGGTTGATAGGTGACATCGACCGCCGCCTCCGTCGGGCCATACAGGTTATGCAGCGGCGCAACGACCAACGCCTGATAGCTGGAAGCCAGTTCGCACGACAGCGCTTCGCCGCTGCAGAACACGCGTTTCAGGCTGGCGGCGGCGCGCTGTGGTGCCCGTTCGTTCAAGGCCTCCACCCAGATAGCCAACATGGACGGAACGAAATGCAGCGTGGTCACGCCATAGTCGTCGATCAACGTCGTCAGCGCCTGCGGATCGCGGTGCGCCTCCGGCGGCGCCATCACCAGCCGCGCGCCGACCATCAGCGGCCAGAAGAACTCCCAGACGGAAACGTCGAAACTGCACGGCGTTTTCTGCAATACCACGTCCTGCGCATCGAGCGCATACTCGTGCTGCATCCAGAATAGGCGGTTGACGATCGCTCGGTGGTTCACCACCACGCCTTTCGGCCGCCCGGTAGAGCCGGAGGTATACAGCACGTAGGCGGGATAATCGCCGTTCCCCGCCGGTCGGCGCGGCGCCGGTTCGCGCCCACTGTCGTCCAGCGCATCGAACAGCAGCGTCGGCGCCAGCGCGGCAAAGCGTGCATACAACGCGCTTTCGGTGATAATCAGCCGCGGTTTGGCGTCCTCCACCATATAGGCCAGCCGCTCGTCCGGGTAGCCGGTGTCCAGCGGCAACCAGGCGGCGCCGGTCTGCACAATCGCCGTCAGCGCCAGGCTGAGGCGCACGGAGCGTGGCAACGCCACCGCGACGATATCGCCCGGCTGAATGCCAGCCGCCGTCAGCCGCTCGGCCAACAGCGCGGCCTGGCGCTGCATGTCACGGTAGCTGAGACTGTGCCCGGCATCCTGCAGCGCGATGCGTTCCGGCGTGCGGCGCGCTTGATCGGCGATCGCCTGATGCAAGGTGGTGTCCGCCACCGCCTGCCCGGAGCGGTTGACCGCCGCGATCAGCGCCTGCTCCTGCGGGGTTTGCAACTGCCAGCGCGGCAGCGGCAGATCCGGCTGGGCGATCCACTGCTGCAGCAGCGCCATCAGCCGCGCGGCGAAGCGCTCAGGCTGCGGCACCGAGGCTCGGTACTCCATCAGCAGGCGCAGACGTTCGCCCGGCAGCACCAGCAGCGTCAGCGGATAGTGGGTATAGCCTTTGTTGCGAATGCCGTCGCAGCGCAGCGATCCTGCGCCGCCCAGCAGAGCGTCGTTGTCCGGGTAGTTCTCCACCACCAACAGCGTATCGAACAGCGTGCCCGCCCCGGCCAGGTGCTGAATTTCCCCCAACCCCAAATCGTCGTGCTCCAGCAGTTCAATCTGCCGGTGCTGCAGGTCGGTCAACTGCTCCGTCAACGGACGATCGTGCTGCAAACGAACCCGCACCGGCAGCGTGTTGCTGAACAGGCCAACGTGTTCCTCGATCCCTTCTATCTGGCCAAAGCGGCCGGAAACCGGCGAGCCGAACACCACGTCCTGCTGGCCGCAAAAGCTGGCCAGCTGCAGCGCCCAAATGCCCTGCATCACAGTATTGAGCGTCAACCCGCGTTCGCGGCACAGGGTCAGCAAGCGCTTTTCCTCGGCCGGCGGCAGCGACATTTCCAGCTCATGCACGCGATCGTCCTGCGCGTCACCGAACAGCAACGTCGGACGCACATCCTGCAGCGTCTCACGCCACAGGCGGCGCGAGGCTTCGGCATCCCGCGCGGTCAGGCGACGCACGATATCGGCATAGTTCGAACGCAGCGGCGGCAACGCCTGTTCGCCTTCACGCAGGGCCAGCATCAGATCGTTGAGCACCACCGGCGTCGACCAACCATCGACGATCAGGTGGTGCGCGTTAAGGAACAGCGTGCAGCGTTCGCTATCGCCGTGTTTGACCCACAGCGCATGCAGCATCGCGCCCGGCTGGTTAAACAGATCGCGCTGCAGTTCCTGCTGCTCCAGCCGGTGCAGTGCCTGTGCCTCCTGTTCTTCGGCCAGCGGCGGCAGCGCGTGGCTGTCCAACGGCCAATGGCTTTCCTGCGGTATCAGCTGCAGCGGTTCACCCTCGCGGTTGAATCGGGCGGCCAATTGCGGATGGCGGCGGATCACCGCATCCAGCGCCTGTTGAAGGTGATTCGCGTCCAATTCTCCGCAGAGATTCAGGCGCGTCAGCGAGTTATAGCTGCCGCCCTGCTGCGCCGTCTGTGCATGGAACAGCAGGCCGTGTTGCAACGGCAACAGCGACAGGGCTGCGGTTAACGGCCCATACGCCCGTTCCCAGGCGCACACCGTCTCATCGTCAACGTTCGGCTGGGCGATCTCGGCCGCTACCAACGTTGACGCTGCGCGTTCGGGATGCCGTTCGGCAAATTCGCACAGTGAACGCACCGCTTGCTCGATGCCGCTGTGCAGCTGCGCAATGTCGCTCTCGCTGAAAACCCCCTCCAGCCAGCTCCAGTTGATCGCCAGGCACGCGCCGTCGCGCCGCTCTTCGACAAAGATATTCACTTCCAGGCCATACGACAGCGCCTGCTGCATATCCAGCGCCACGGCGAAGGCGTCGCGGAAGCGAGTTTGGCTGCGCTGCGGCGCCCAGTTTCCCTCGTCCTGGCTGAAGCGCCCGAGGTAGTTGAACAAGATCTCCGGCGCATTGCGCTGCGCCAGCGCTGCCAGTTCGTCACGCTGAGGATGCAGATAACGCAGCTGGCCGTAACCGACGCCGCGATCGGCCACCGCTCGCGTCGCCCGTTTCACCGCGCGCACGGCCTCATTGTGCTCGGCGTCATGCAGTTCGATGCGCAGCGGATACTCCGCCGTCAGCCAGCCGACGGTGCGGGCCAGATCGAGGCCGTCATCCAGTTCGGCGCGGCCGTGCGACTCCAGAGAGAAACGCAGTGAAGCGGCCTGGAAACGGCGGCGGCAGGCCTGAGCCAACGCGCACAGCATGATCTCTTCAACCTGCGCGCGGTATCCCTGCGGCAAGGTGCCGAGCAGCGCGGCGGTCAGCCGGCTGTCGATCAGCGTGCGCCGTTCGCTCACCGAGGCGATGCGATCGGTCTGCGGATCCAGCGCGCGCAGCCCCAAACGCGGCACATCGTCCGCCAGCATCTGCCGCCAGAACGGCAGCTCGGCTTCGCGGCGTTCGACGTCGGCCCGTAAACGCGCGGACCACTCATAGAGCGAGGTTTCTTCCGGCGGCAGCGTGATTGGCTGCCCCTGCATGGCGCTGTTGGCCACTTGCCGCAGCTCTTCGAGCAGGATGCGCCAGGAAACGCCGTCGACCACCAGGTGGTGGATCGCCAGCACCAGCCCCAGGCTCTGCCCGTCACGCTGCAACAGGATCGCCTGCATCATGGCGCCGGCCGCCGGATCGAGATGCTCGAGTGCGATGTCGAAAGCCTGTTCCGCCGCCGGCTCCAGTTCGCCGGATACGGCCTGAACCTGCATGAAATCTGCGGTAGCGGCTTCTTCAACCACCAACTGGCCATCGCGGAGCCGGGCGCCCAACGCCGGGTGGGCCGTGCGCAGCTGTTCCAACGCATCACGCAGCTGTTCCGGTTGCAGCTCGGCAGGCACGCGCAGGAAAACGCCGTGCGCGAAGCGGCGATGCATATCGCCCGTCTCGGCGAACCAGTGCAGGATCGGCAGCCCGTCGATCGAGCCTTGCCGCACGCTACGTGCATCCTGAGAGCCAACGGCCAGCGGCTGCATCGCCTGCGCCATGCGCGCGGGGGTGTGCAGTGCGAAGATCTCGCGCGGCCTCAGCAGATAGCCTTTGCGCCGCAGGGCGGTGCCCAGCCCCATCGCCGAGATGCTTTCGCCGCCGAGCGCGAAGAAATCGTCGTCGGTGCCGACGCGCTCCATCCCCAACAGGTGGGCCATCGCGCGGCAAATCAGCCTTTCCTGTTCGGTGGCCGGCTCGCGAATGCTTTGCGCCAGCGTTTCCTGCGGTTTGGGCAGCGCCTGACGGTCAATCTTGCCGTTGACATTAAGCGGCAGCTCCGGCATCACCACCAGGATCGCCGGCACCATATAATCCGGCAGACTCTGCGCCAATTGCCCCAGCAGCTCGCTTTGCAACGTTGGCGAAGCGCGACGCGCGTCATCCTGCACCGAGCAGTAACCGATCAAGCGATAGGTGGCGCCGATCGGCTCGGCGATCACCACCGCCCGCCCCACGTCCGGCAATGCGGCCAAGGCGCTTTCCACCTCACCCAGCTCGACGCGGAAGCCGCGCACCTTGATTTGGTGATCGGTACGGCCAATGAATACCAGCTGACCCTCCGCGCTCCAGCGCATCAGATCGCCGCTGCGGTACATCACCTCGCCTTCGGCGAACGGGTTGGCGACAAAGCGCGCCGCCGTCAGATCCGGGCGCCGCAGGTAACCGCGCGCGATGCCTTTGCCGGAAATGTACAGCTCGCCCGCCGCGCCGATCGGCACCGGCTGCAGCCGGCTGTCGAGCAGCCAGACGGCGGTATTGGCGAGGGGGCGACCGATCACCGGCTGTTCAGCGGCCGTGACCGGCGCGCCGAGGGTATCGACGGTATATTCGGACGGGCCGTAATAGTTGTGGATCTCCACCTCCGGATGCTGCTGCATCAGGTTCCACAGCGTCGGCGTCGCCGCCTCACCGCCGATCATCACGAACGCCGGCAGCGGGAACTGCCCCTTCAGCAGGCCGCAGTCCACCAGTTGCGAGAAGAATGACGGCGTGATGTCCAGCAGATCGATTGGCGTCTGTTGGGTTTGTTCGAGCAGCGCCCAGGGGTCGCGGCGCAGCTCTTCATCGAAGATAACCAGTTCGCTGCCCATCATCATGCAGAACAGCGGCTCCCAGGAGGAGTCGAAAGAGAACGAAGCGGTATGCCCGGCGCGCAGACGCCGCCCGCGGCGAGCCTGGAATTTTTCAATCGCCGGGCCGAACAGCGAGGCCTGATGCGACAAGAACAGGTTCAGCAGCCCGCGGTGCGTGGACATCACGCCTTTGGGTTTGCCGGTCGAACCGGAGGTGTAAATCATGTAGGCCAGATGCGTCTCGTTCAGCGGCACGCGCCGCTCTTCGTCCGATATCGGCGCGGCCTCGGCGGCCGCGCAGCGCGCCCGGCATTGCGCCTCATCGAGGCACATGATCTGCGGCAGATCCGGCATGTTGGCCCGCGTGTCGCTGAGGGTCAGCAGCATCACCGGCCGCGCGTCGTCGCACATCAGCGCCAGACGTTCACGCGGATAATCCAGATCGAGCGGCATATAGGCCGCGCCGCTGGCCAACACGCCAAACAGCGCGACCAGCGTGTCCACCGAACGCGGAATGCCGATGGCGACCACGTCTTCGGCGCCGATGCCGCTTTCGATCAACACGCGCCCCAGTTGCATCACCCGTTCACTGAGTTGACGGTAGCTGAGGCGCACATCGCCGCAGGTCACCGCCAACGCCTCGGGCTGTCGCTCAACCTGACGCTGGAAAGCGTCCATGATCGACACCATGCCCGCCGGCGGCGTCAGCTCAGCGCCGCGCCCCCAGGCCGCGAGTTGGCGCAGCTCCCCTTCGCTGACCAGCGCCAGTTGACCGTTCGGCTGATGCGGCCGCCGCGCCAGTTGCTGCAGCCAATGGCCAATGCGCTCCGCATGGCCTTGCAAGGTGCGCGGCGCGTATTTGGCCGGGTTGGCCACCAACGACAGCGTTAGCACGCCGCTTCGAAAACCGATCTCAAACTCGAGGTCGTCGACCGGCCCCATCGCCAGCGTATGGGTAACGGCCGCTTGACCGTCGAAGGACAAGGCGCTGTGGTAAACCTTGACGTTGACCACCGGGCCGTACAGCTCCTGATGGCCGCCGACCAGGCCGAGATCGCGTTTGATCTGCTCCGCCTCATAGCGTTGATGGCGCCGCACCTGTTTGATTTGCGCCGCGGTGGCCTGGCAGACGTCCGCCAGCGACATCTCAGGCGTCACGTTCAGCAGCAGCGGCAGCACGTTAACCACCGGGCCGATCGCCGCCAGCGCCTGCGAGCCCATGCGGCGCATGAAAGGAAAACCGATGGAGAGCCGGGTTTCGCCGCTCATGCGCGCCAGATACATCGCCAGCGCCGCCGTGACGATATCGGCCGGTTGCAACGACTGCAGCGCCGCATCGCGCAGCGCTTCGTCAAACAGCGACTCCGGCAGCACCAGCGCCTGTTTGAGCGGCCGAGCGCCCGGTTCGACCTCGCGGTTTTCCGTCGCCAATGACAGCGGCGACGGCAGATCGCGCAGATGCTGCCGCCAGAAATCGTCCGCCCGCTGGCGTGCGGGCGACGTTTGCCATTGCTGAAACTCTTCCACCACCTTGCCGAACGGGGTAAACGGCGAGGCCGCCGGCGACAGCCCGTGGCGCAGCGCGCGGTAGATATCGGCGATCCGGCGGGTGATGGCCTCGAAGCTGAAGCCGTCCAGGGTCAGATGATGAAAGCGCTGGTACCAGAACCAGCGATCGGCGCTGATGCGGATCACCGCATGGCGATAGAGCGGGTGCTCGCCGTCCGCGGGCAGATCCTGCGCCAGATCGTCGTGCATCAGTGCCAGCGCCGCCTGTTCGGCATCTGGGCGCGCGCTGAAATCAAACCACTCCGGCGCCTGTACGCGTGCGGGGTCCGCATTAAGCGGTAAACGTTGCATCGGCTGGCCGTCCTGCGCCTCAAAGAACCGCGCCTGAACCGTATCTGCCTCCGCCAGCCCTTGGCGAATCGCACGCTCCAGCGCCGAACGATCGATATCGCCGTGCAGTTCGGTGTAGTGCGCCACGGCGAAGCTGTTGCGCCGCAGCGCGATTTGGTCGGCAATCCAGATCCCCGGTTGCGCCGCAACCAGCGGATAATCCCGATACTCGACCTGAGTATCCGGCAAAGAAAGCGTTTCTGACATAGTGTCTGTCCTTTTCCTCAAACGCAATGTAGCGATGTGGCTGTGCGGCGATTAACGCGGCGCATCCGCCGCTTTCAACGACGCCGGCCGCATGTCCTGCCAGTGCGCTTCGATATAGTCGATACATTCACCGCGCGACGCCGGCCCCATCAACACACGCCATCCCGGCGGCGTATCGGCAAACTGCGGCCACAGCGAGTACTGCTGTTGCGCATTGACCAACACGGAGAAACGGAGACTTTCGTCATCGAACGGGTTTTGTTGTTCCTGAGTCATTTGCCTTACCTGTCTGTCAAAATGTGGGATTACTTCATTGCGGAAAGCAGCCGGCGCACGCCGTCCACCAGACCGCCGCGCCAGCAGAGCGCGTCATGTCCGCCGGAATACACGCGGTAGTCGGCGCGATGCCCGGCCGCCGTCAGCGCCTGGTGCATCTGGCGATTGACGAATTCGATGTCCGCCTCCCGATCGCCGGCTTGCAGAGCCACGGTGAGCGTCGGCGCGGTCGCGCCGCGCTGCCGAACCTGGCGTATCAACCATCCTTCCTCCAGTTCGTAGCGTTTTTCGAATTGGGTAACGAATTGCACCGTAGGCCACCAGAAGGAGCCGGACTGGCTCAGCACGTGGCCGAAGCGCTCGGGCCAGTGCAAACCGGCATATAACGCTGCCAGCCCGCCGTAGCTCTGGCCGGCGAGGACGGTGCGCGCCCCTTCCTCGCTGAACGGTTCGCGCCGCTGCGCCTGCGGCAATAGTTCGTCGATCACCGCCTGCCAGAAGGCGGCATTGCAAGGCAGCTCGTTTTCCCGGTGTTCGCCATCGATCGCATCGATCAGCAGCCAACATGCGGGCGGCAGATGCCCTTTTGCGGTTTCGTGCTCGATCACCGGCAACAGAGCGTGCCTTTCGACCCAGTTTTGGCCATCGAGCAGCAGCACCAGCGGGCGATTCGCTTTCACCACTGCTTCGCCGCTGGCATACAGCCAAACACGCCGCTGGTTATCCAGCCGTTCGCTGCGCCACTGAAAAAGCTGTAGCCGCGCTTCATCCAGCGGCCGATCGGCGGTCAGCCAAGCGCTTTGATCGTCGGCATCCGGCCCTTGCGCCAGAGATACGGGCCGCGGACGATGCGACGGCCCAAGCGATACGCGATTCAGCGGATCGGCCATGGCCAACGGGAACAGCGATACCCACCAGGCACGCTGTTGGCGATCGCGCAACGTTTCGTCGTCGCTGAAGACGGGGGGAAGAGCCCGGTCGGTAATGGGGATCAGGCTGTAGCTGCCGCGCCAGCGGCGATCGATAACGGCCGCGCCGTACCAAACGTCGGTGCCGGGGAGCCTGGTGAGGCTGTTGGGGGACGTGCTGTGGTGATCGGTAATGCCGTTGATATCGGCGTAAACGCGACATATCGGCGAGTGCTGTTCATCGCCGGCGGGATCGCGCCACAGCAAGGTCATTTTGACGTGGCGATCATCGTGCGGTTCGACGACAGGCGTGCCATGAGCGGCAACCTTCTGCCACCACGCGGATTGCCCCGTCGTCTCTTCACGCAGCCATTGCGCCGCCAATCCTTCACGGTCGTTGTCAGGCCTCTTTTCCGGCAAAAACTCCATAGCGCCCCTTACATAACAAGAATGTCTTTTACAAAACCTGACAATCGTATTGATACTCATTATCATTTTCAATACTATTTGTCGGATTTTTACCGTCGTGCAAACACGACGTCTCCGCGTCGACGGGTGAAGACCGCTTGCCGGCATTCCGGGGTTTATCAGGGTGGCATGACACACAAAAGCAGGTATTCAGGAGAGATAATGAAGATTAAAAACAAATGGATAGCAAACGGAAGTGCGGAGGCGATGTCCGCCAAGCGTCTGTTGCTGGGATCGGCGCTGGCCTTATTGCCCTTGGCGCAACACGCGTCTGCGGCAGCTGATGAAACGATTTTGGTAACCGCCGACGCACAAAACAGCGTGACCGCGCCGGTCAAAGGGATCGTCTCTAAAGAGAGCGCCGCCAGCACCAAGACCGCCACCGCTCTGCGCAAGACGCCGCAGGCCATCTCGGTGGTCACGCGCGAACAGATGAACGACCAGGAGCCGGCGTCGGTCGCCGACGCATTGAACTACACCAGCGGGGTGATCACCACCTACCGCGGCAACTCCAACCGCAATGACGAAGTGATCAGCCGTGGCTTCCGTTATGCACCCAAGCTGCTCGACGGCCTGCACTTTGGCCTCTCGAGCCAAAACGGCGGCGCCGGGCAGATCGATCCCTGGCTGTTGGAGCGCGTGGAGATGGTGCACGGTCCGGCCGGCGTGCTGTACGGCCAGGTCAGCCCCGGCGGCGTGGTGGTGATGACCAGCAAGCGCCCTACCGCCCAGAGCATTCATGAGGTGAAATTCAGCACCGGCAACCGCCATCTGGCGGAAACGGCGTTTGATTTTGGCGGCAAGCTTAACGACGACAACACCCTGTTCTATCGCCTGAACGGTATCGCCAGAACCGAACATGAGTTTGTCAAAGAAAGCAAACAGCAACGGGTGGCCATCGCCCCGGCCTTCACCTGGCTGCCGAACGAAGACACCAGCTTTACGCTGCTGACCAGCTACCAGAACGATCCGAAAGCCGGATCGCGCAATTTCCTGCCGCGCGCCGGCACGCTGTTCCCGACCAGCGCGGGCTACGTGCCTTACGACTTCAACGTCAGCGAACCCAGCTTCAACAAGTCGCGGCGCGAGCAGGCGTCGATCGGCTACAGCCTCGAGCATAACTTCAGCGATGCGCTGTCGTTTACCCAGAACCTGCGCTTCACGCACCGTGATGAAGACTATAAATATCTGGTTTATAACGTGAACTCTAAGGTCAATGACCACACCGTCACCCGCATGGCACAGCATGAATCGCAGATGACCAACGAGTTTGGCGTGGATAACCAACTGAAGGGGTTGTTCGACACCGGCGAGGTGAAGCACACGGTGCTGGGCGGGCTGGATTACCGCTACAGCCATATCGATTATAAAATGTATCGCGATCGCGGCAACGATTACCCGATCGACTGGGCCAACCCGGTTCGCCCCAGCATAGATGGCAGCACGCTGGCGCTGGCTTCCAGCGATTTGAAGACGCTGAATCAGGTCGGGGTGTATCTGCAGGACCAGTTGGAGTGGAATAACTGGAACCTGCTGCTGTCCGGCCGTCAGGACTGGTCGCAGGTCAACACCCGCGATCGCACCAGCGGTGGTAAAGAGCAGACCTACAACGATGCCCAGTTCACCGGCCGCGCGGGCCTGCTTTACGCCTTCGACAACGGCATTTCACCGTATGTCAGCTACAGCACCTCGTTCGATCCTAACCTGTACCCGAGCGCACAGGGCGCCGATCCGCTCAAGCCGACCACCGGCAAACAAACCGAGGTGGGCGTGAAGTACCAGATCCCGGGCGGCAACACCCTGCTGACCCTCTCCTGGTTCGACATTACCCAGCGCAATGTGGCTTCCTATAATCGCCTCACCTCCGCCTACGAGCAGATCGGCGAGGTGAAATCCAAAGGGATTGAGGCGGAAGTGCACGCTCAGCCGACGCCGGAGATCAAGCTGACCGCCGCTTATACCTACACCGACGTAGTGACCAAAGACTCCAACTCGGCGGACGAAATTGGCCACAGCCCGGCGGGCATTCCGCGCCACGCAGCGTCCGCCTGGGGCAGCTACAGCTTCCTGAACGGTGCGCTGAACGGCCTGACCGTCGGCAGCGGCGTGCGTTACATCGGCGATGCGCCGGCCGACGCCACCGGTCAGTACGACGTGCCGCACTACACGCTGTATGATGCCATGGTGAAATATGACCTCGGCCAGGCCTCGTCGGCACTGCGCGGTGCAGCACTCCAGCTCAACGTGCAGAACCTGACGGACAAGAAATACGTTTCATCGTGCAGCGGCGAGTATGCCTGCTTCTACGGTAGTGGTCGCTCAATGATAGTTTCGGTGAACTACAACTGGTAATAAGTTCCTTGGCAAGCTGTATATTCAGGATCAAACCAGTCTCATTATATATTTTTATTCGATCACGACCTCTGATCCAGAGGTCGTGGACAAATCGGCCTTATAGTTTGAACATGGGAGAATTCGAAGGGTATGGGAGCATACCAATTACTGCAATATTTATTGCGACTGGCAATGGCTAAACTGCTATTAGAGTGCTGTCGGTTTCCCACTGATAAAATGAAGATCCAAGGAGAACAAGGTCGTGCACTTATTCCATTTCCCCAAGTTTTGGCAAAATATTCTGCTTAGTGCATTCATTTTTCTAAATAACCTATCCAGCACATCTGCGTCAGAAATCACCTGGCCTCGAACCTTCATTACACCTATGGGCACTGTCACTTTGCAACAGCAGCCGCAACGTATAGTGTCGACAAGTGTAACACTGACCGGTTCATTATTGGCGATAAATGCACCATTGGTCGGATCGGGTGCAACAGCACGTAATTCAACGGTTGCAGATAATCAGGGTTTTTTCACCCAATGGAGTCAGGTAGCCAAGGGTAAAGGGCTGAAATCTCTATATATAGGTGAGCCTGATGCAGAAGCAATCATCGCCGAAGCCCCTGACTTAATTATTATATCCGCCTCTGGTGGGGATTCTGCTCTCAAGCTTTACGCACAGCTTTCAACAATTGTGCCTACCGTAGTGATTGATTACAGCAACGTCAGTTGGCAGGAATTAACCCAACAACTGGGCGAAATAACCGGCCACGAGACAGATGCCAAAACCATCGTGACACGTTTTGAACAGAGGGTGAAGTCCCTGAAGCAGCGACTCAGGCTACCGCCTCAGCCCACCTCTGCACTTGTGTATTACGAAGATGATCGGGGCATTAACCTTTGGACAGAGGCTTCTGCGCAAGGTCAGCTACTCCGCGAAATGGGCTTTAGTCTCGCCCCGATACCTGCAGATATCAACAATGAAATCAGCATGGGAAAACGTAATGACATTATTCAACTCGGTGGGGAAACAATGGCTGATGCAATCAGTGGGGAAAGTGTAATGCTTTTTTCTGCCGATGAACGAACGGTAAAAAAATTTTCTTCCAACCCCTTTTTGTCACATCTTAACTCTATTCGCCATCATCGAATATATGCAATGGGAATGGATACATTTCGCCTTGACTATTACAGTGCAAATAACTTACTTGATATCATGGAACGGTTATTCACCGATATGAAATGTAATCCCACAATTAAATGACATCAGTGTACAAAAATAGGATAAGTTCAACACAATAATTAAATCCGGTAAACCCCCGGCTTTGCCGGGGGACTCCGAAAGGTTTGACCTTTAAGTCAGTCGCGCGAATCTGAAATCTCCGCCAAGAGATGAGGATTCGTG